>JBOFFH010000121.1:0-23153 GCA_051648485.1 Fusobacteriaceae bacterium | reverse complement strand
AAAGCAAAAGAAGAACTTAAATCTGATAGAGAGATAGGAATAATATTGAGTCTTACACCATCATATCCGAAAGATATAAATAATCCTGAAGATGTAAAAGCTTCAAAAATTTGTCACAATATGTTTGTAAGAAGTTTTCTAGATCCATGTGTTTTAGGAAATTTTAATAAAGAACTAAATGAACTTTTAAAAGAACATGATTTAATGCCTAACTATACAGCAGAAGAACTAGCACTTATAAAAGAGAATACAATTGATTTCTTAGGATTTAATTACTATTTCCCAAGAAGAGTTGAAGCTAAGCAACAAAAACCAGAAATTATAACAGGACCACACTCATTTTATGATGACTATGAAATGCCAGGAAGAAAATTCAATCACGACAGAGGATGGGAAATCTATGAAAATGGAATTTATGATATTTTAATAGATATAAAAGATAACTATGGAAATATCAAATCATACATCTCTGAAAATGGAATGGGAAGACATGGTGGAGATGAAAGAGATATGGATGAGAATGGATTTGTTCAGGACGATCTGAGAATAGAGTTTGTAAAAGATCATTTAATTATGGTAAATAATGCAATAACTGAAGGTGCGAACTGTGTTGGCTACCACATGTGGAGCTTAATGGATAACTGGTCTATGGGGAATGCATACAAAAATAGATATGGATTTTTATTTGTAGACAGAGAGAATGGTCTTAAAAGAAGAATAAAAAAGAGTGGTTACTGGATGGCAGAAGTCGCTAAAAACAGTAAAATTGTGGAGGAAAAATAAGTGAAGAAATATTTATCTTTTGATGTTGGTGGAACAAATACAAAATTTGGAATTGTAACAGAAAATGGAGAGATTATTTTCAAAGATAAGATTCCTACAGTTAGAGGAAAGGTTGAATTCTTTGAAAATATAAAACAAATTTCTGACAAATATAAATCGGAAATGGATATACAAGGTATAGCTTTTAGCATGCCTGGAATGATAGATACTGAAAGAGGATACACAGTAACAGCAGGAGCACTCTCTAGCTTGTATGACTGTTATATGAGGGATGAATTAGAGCAACTTACTGGACTTAAAGTTGCTTTGGAAAATGATGTAAATTGCATAGCTCTTGCTGAAAAATGGATAGGAAATGGAAAAGATGAAAAAAACTTTATTTGTTTAGCAATTGGAACAGGTATAGGTGGTGCAATTATTATAAATGATTCACTGTATAGAGGTTCTAAATATAGAGCAGGAGAGTTTGGATTTAAACTAGGAAAGAGCATAGAGAATGAAAATTCTAGATTATCAACACTTAGTCTTGTAGCTTCTACACAAACAGGAATAATTCAAGCCTATCACAACCTTACAGGAAAAGAATTAAAAGGAGAAGAGATCTCTGAACTTTGCCAACAAGGAGATGAAATTGCTGTTAAAGTATTTAAAGATTTTTATGATTATATAGCAACAGCTATTTTCAATTTAATATTTTCACTAGATCCTGGAAAAGTTCTAATCGGTGGAGCTATAAGTGAAAACGAAATGGTTATGACTGGAATAAAAAATAGAGTGAACGAGATAAAAAGAATGAATAATGACCTTCTAAATTTAGATCTTGCTGAAATAGAAGCTTGTAAATTCAATAATGACTCTGGAATAATAGGAGCTGTATACAACTTTATAAAAGAAAATTCAAAATAATAATTTTAGAAAAAAACATTAGATAAAATGGAGTGAAAAATGAATAGAGATGAAATCTTTAAAATAATAAACAGTATGACTATTGAAGAAAAAATTGCTCAACTTTTTCAATTAAATGGAGCACTTTTTACAGAAGATGCAATAATATCAGGTCCTATGGAAGAAATGAATCTTACAAAAGATATTGTAAATAATGTGGGTTCAATATTGGGAGTTTCAGGAGCAGAAAAAGCTATAGAGATTCAAAAAAGACACTTAGAAAATAGTAGAAACAAAATACCACTACTTATTTGTCATGATGTTATACACGGCCATAAAACAACATTTCCAATACCACTTGCATTGGGATCATCTTGGGAACCAGAAATAGTAAAAAAAGTAGCTGAAATTTCAGGAGCAGAGGCTGCAATAAGTGGAATACACTGTAATTTCTCTCCTATGGTAGATCTTGTTCGTGATCCTAGATGGGGAAGAGTTATGGAGTCTACAGGAGAAGATCCATATTTAAATGGAATCTTTGGAAAAGCTTTTGTTGAAGGATACCAAGGAGAAAACCTTAAAAAGGATACTAGAACTGTAGCAGCGTGTGTAAAACATTTTGCAGCTTATGGTGGAGCTGAGGGTGGAAGGGATTACAATACTGTAGATATAAGTCTTTCAACTTTTTTTGATATGCACTTACCAGCATATGAAGCTTGTCTTAAGGCAGGAGCTAAAACTGTAATGACAGCTTTCAACACTATAGATGGTGTTCCAGCAACTGTAAATGAATGGCTAATGAATGATATTTTAAGAGAGAAACTTAATTTTGATGGAGTTTTATTCTCAGATTGGGGAGCTATAGGAGAAACTATAGTTCACGGATGCTCTAAAGATGGAAAAGATGCCGCTTATAAAGCGATGAAAGCCACAGTTGACGTAGATATGATGAGTGTAGAATATTTTACACATCTAGGATCTCTTGTTGAAGAAAATAAAATAGATATCCAAGAGATAGACAGTGCTGTATATAGAATTTTAAAACTTAAAGATGATCTTGGATTATTTGAAAATCCTTTTAGAGGAGCAGATATTGAAGCAGAGAAAGAGATTCTTTTATGTGAAAATCATAGAAATATTGCAAGAGAAGTTGCTAAAAGATCTATGGTCTTGCTAAAAAATGAAAAATCTGTTCTTCCATTAAAGAAAGATGATAAAATTGCATTTGTAGGACCTTTTATTTCCAATAAGTCAATAAGAGGTTTTTGGTCAGATTTAGGAGATGACAAAGATTCTGTTACAATAGAAATGGGATTAAAAAATAGATTCGAAAATATATCTAACTTTTTATTAGATAATGAATATGAAGTTGAACTTTCGGATGAAAATAAAATAAAAAAAGCTTTAGAAAATGTAAAAAACTCAGATATTGTGGTTGTTGCATTGGGAGAGGAACAAAATCAATCAGGAGAAGGTAGATGTCGTGCTGATATAAAACTTCCTGGGCTTCAAGAAAAATTATTAGAAGAACTTTATAAAACTGGTAAAAAAATAGTAACTGTTTTATTCAATGGTAGACCACTTGATTTAAGAGCTGTTTTTGAAAATTCAGATTCAATTTTAGAAGCTTGGTTTCCTGGAATTGAAGGTGGAAACGCTATAATAGATATTTTATTTGGAGACTATAATCCAAGTGGAAAGTTAACAATGTCGTTTCCATATAGTGTAGGTCAAACCCCTATACATTACAATCACTTTAAAACAGGAAGACCATCTGATGAGCCTCATGCACTTTATAAGTCTAGTTACTTAGATTTACCTCATTGGGCAATGCTACCTTTTGGATTTGGTCTTAGTTATACTGAATTTCAATATTCGGATCTAAAATTAAATAAGGATACGTTAAATAAAAATGGAAATGACTGGATAGAAGCTTCTGTAAAAGTAAAAAATATTGGAAAATATATAGGTGAAGAGATAGTTCAACTATATATTAATGATGAATTTGGAAGCAGAGTCAGACCTGTAAAGGAATTAAAAGGTTTTGAAAAAATAACACTTGCTCCTAACGAGGAAAAAGAGGTTACATTTAAAATATCTGAAGAGATGTTGAAATTCTATACTATTGAAAAGAAAGTAGATTCTGAATTAGGAACTTTTAAAGTTTTTGTAGGAAAAAATTCTGCAGAAAAAAATCATTTAAAATTTGAATTGATATAAGAGGAGACATTATGGCTTTTAAAAAAGATTTTTTATGGGGTGGAGCCACTGCTGCAAATCAGTGTGAAGGAGCTTTTGATGAGGGAATGAGAGGTCTTGCTAATGTGGATGTAATTCCAGTTGGAGAGGCTAGACTTTCTATAATAACAGGAGAAAGAAAAATGTATTCTTTTGAAGATGGTTTTTTCTATCCTGCTAAACACTCAATAGATATGTTCCATAAATTTAAAGAAGATATTGCACTTTTTGCAGAAATGGGATTTAAAGTTTATAGAATGTCTATAGGATGGAGCAGAATTTTTCCTATGGGTGATGAGGAAACTCCGAATGAAGAGGGACTTAAATTTTACGAGGATGTTTTTAAAGAGTGCCGTAAACATGGAATAGAACCTTTGGTAACAATAACTCATTTTGATTGTCCTATGCATTTAATAGAAACTTATGGTGGATGGAGAAATAGAAAACTTGTAGAATTTTATGAAAGATTATGTCGTGTGATTTTCACAAGATATAAAGGACTTGTAAAGTATTGGCTAACTTTTAATGAGATAAATATAATTTTGCATGCTCCATTTTTAGGGGCTGGAATCTGTTTTGAATCTGGTGAAAATAAAGAACAGGTAATGTACACTGCTATTCATCACGAATTAGTGGCAAGTGCTTTAGCTACAAAGATAGCACACGAGATAGACCCAGAAATAAAAATTGGATGTATGCTTGCAGCTGGGGAGTGCTATCCTTATAGTTGTAATCCTAAGGATGTACTAAAAGCTCAAGAGACGAATCAAGAAAATTATATGTTTGTAGATGTTCAATCGAGAGGTTCTTATCCTAACTACTTTTTAAAAAGAATTGAAAGAGAAGGGATAAAGCTTCCAGTTGAGCCTGGAGATTTAGAGTTACTAAAAAAATATACTGTAGATTTCATATCTTTCTCATATTATTCATCTAGATGTGCTAAAGATGAAGAAGTGGTGGAAGAAAAGACGGAAGCTAATATATTTAAATCTACAAAAAACCCATACTTATCAGAAAGTGAGTGGGGATGGCAAATAGATTCTAAAGGTTTGAGAATAACTTTAAACAGTCTTTATGACCGTTATCAAAAACCTTTATTTATTGTAGAAAATGGACTTGGAGCTATTGATATTCCTGATGAAAAAGGGTATGTTGAAGATGATTATAGAATAGATTATCTAAAAAAACATATAAAAGAAATGAAAGATGCCGTTGAGATTGATGGAGTAGACCTCTTTGGATACACAACTTGGGGTCCTATTGACTTAGTAAGTGCAGGAACTGGAGAGATGAAAAAGCGTTATGGCTTTATCTATGTAGATAGAGATAACTATGGAAACGGAACTCTTGCTCGTTCTAGAAAAAAATCTTTTTATTGGTACAAAAAAGTTATAGCAACAAATGGAGAAATTTTATAAAACTTTTAATAAAAAACACATTAAATGGTCTTAGTTCTGTATTTTACAGGTCTAAGACCATTTAATATTAGCAATCGAATATATAAACAGATTAAGGGGGATCTTAAAAAAAAGAGAACTACACGTAGCTCTCAGGATATACTAATTTTTAATTTCTATAATATTTATAACTCTTTCTAGTTCTTCAATATCTTCTATCACATAATCTGCTCCTGCATCATACATTTTTTTAGCTGTTTTTTTCATAGCATAACTTAGTTCTTCTGAATTTAACTCAGTTATCTCTTTTTTAGACAATCCTAGTTCACTTCCACCCTTCAATATTCCAACAGTCCAAACACCAGCTTCTTTTCCTTCTAAAATATCGGCAACTGTATCTCCAACTTTTATAATAGATTTTCTATCTGGAATTTCAAGAGCTATCATATTACGGAATATCATATATGGATAAGGTCTTCCTGCTGGAACTTCAGTAGGAGTTACCTTAAAATCAGGTTCATAACCTTGATTTTTAGCATTTTTAGAGATTATATCCAACATTTTTTTAGGATAGCCAGTAGTTGAACCTATTTTTATCCCTTTTTTTCTAAGTTTTTCTTGAAGTTTTAATACTCCCGGGGCCACAGTTGCATAGTTTTCTAGATTTTCAAAAATTATTTCTTTAAATCTTTTATACATTTTTTTTACATCTTCCTCTGTAAAATCTCTACTGTACACTTTATCCCACTGAGCCTTTACCTCTCTACTTTTTAAAATTTCCCTTGTATGATCTCTTTTTGAAAGTCCCATAGGCTTTTTTGCTTCTTCCAAATTTATCCTTATTCCAGCTTCTTTAAAGATTTGTATAAAAGCCTCTGGATGAGAACCACCACCATAATCTACTGTTGTCCCTGACCAATCTAATATTACTCCTGATATTTTTGTTTTTACCATCAATTCCACTTCCTTGTTGTTTTTTATCCCTTAAATAAGTATAACCTTTGTCTGTAAACATATGATAAAATAGGAGTAAAAATTATGTAAATTTTATTCTTTATACTATTATTTCCAAAACATTACTTCTGATATTTTTTCAATTAAAGTTTCTATATCACTCGGATAAACTTCACCTATATTTCCTATTCTAAAACTCTCTTCCTCAGTAAGTTTTCCAGGATATATTACAAAACCTTTTTCTTTCAATTTTTTGTAAAAAGTTTCAAAATTGTAACTTTCATCACTCGGAGCATAAAAAGTAGTTATAATAGGAGATTGTTTTTCTACAGGAACTATCGCTTTAAATCCAAGATTCATCATTCCTTTTACTAACTTTTTTTGATTTTCTCTATATCTTTTTTCTCTAGAGAAAACTCCACCTTCCTCTTCAAACTCTAAAAGTGCTTGATAAAAAGCTCTTACTACATGAGTAGGGGACGTGAATCTCCATTTTCCATTTCCTAATTCCATTACTTTCCACTGGTCAAAAATATCTAAAGAATGAGAACGAGCTTTTCCTTCTATCTTTTCAAGTTCAGATATTTTAGCAATTACAAATCCAAATCCAGGAACTCCTTGAATACATTTGTTAGCTGAACTTATTAAAAAATCTATTTGATTTTCTAATACATTTAAATGAATTCCTCCAAAACTTGACATGGCATCTACTATATAGATTTTCTCATACTTTTTAGCTAATTCTCCTATCTCTTTTATAGGATTTAAAATTCCTGAAGTTGTCTCACAATGAACAGTTGCCAGATGAGTTATTGTTTTATCTTCTTGAAGAATTTTTTCTATTATTTCTAAGTTTGGAGTTTCTGTTTGAGAAACTTTATAAAATTTATGGTTTACTTTAGCTGTCGTACAAATTTTTTCCATTCTGTCACCATAAGCTCCATTTGAAAGAATAAGAACTTTTTCATTATCTCCTATTGTACTAGTTAAAACAGCTTCTACTGAAAATGTTCCACTTCCTTGCATAGGTATTACCGTGTATAAATCATTTGATGCTTCTGCTATTTTTAAAATCTTTGCCCTCATATCTTGAACAAGAATATTGTACTCTTTGTCCCAAGTGCACCAATCTTTAAGCATAGCTTCCTTAACTGTTTTTGAAGTTGTTAAAGGTCCAGGTGTTAAAAGTATATATGGTTTTTCGATTGAATTATTCATGTTCATATTTTTCTCCTGTTATTTTTTTTATTAATACAGTCTTTTGTAATTCATTTTTATTTCTATAATATTAATAATTTTATCTAAATCACCTATTTCATCTATAACGTAATCTGCTCCTGCATTATAAAGTCTTTCTGAAGCTAAATTCATAAGCTTTTTTAATTTTGAAGCTTCCATAGTTTCTACATCTTTTTGAGAAAGTCCAAGTTCACTTCCTCCTTTTAAAACCCCTACTGTCCAAACTCCAATCCCTTTTCCCTCTTGCATATCTATTGTTGTATCTCCTATTTTTATAATAGATTTTAAGTCTGGAACCTCAAGAGCTATCATGTTTCTGAATATCATATAAGGATAAGGTCTTCCTGCTGGAACTTCAGTAGAAGTGATTCTAAAATCAGGGGTATAACCATACTTTTCTGCTTTTAAAGCTACTATATCCAACATTTCTTTTGTATAACCTGTTGTTGTACCTATTTTTATATTATTTTCTCTTAATTTTTTTTGAAGTTTTAGAATACCAGGAACAGGTTCTGCAAAATTTTCAAGTGTTTCAAATAAAACTTCTTCAAATCTATTGTATATTTTGTTTATATCCTCTTCATTCCACTCTCTTAAAAATTTTTCTTTCCATAAAGTATTTATTCTTTCCATTTTCAAAAGAGCTTTTACATGTTCTATTTTAAGCATTCCCATAGGTTTTCTTGCTTCTTCGTAAGTTATCTCTATTCCCTCTTCTTTAAATATCTTTATAAAAACTTCAAGTGGTGCAAAACATCCATAGTCCACTGTAGTTCCTGCCCAATCAAATATAACTGCTTCTATCTTTTTTTTCATTTTTTATTTCCTCCCAAAAAATTTTTTAATTATTTCATAAATTAATTTTATTATAAGATTTGTTCCTATGATTAAAATTCCCATAGCAGCTGCTTTAGCCTGGTCTCCTACTTCATCTAAATTTACCATAGCTATAGATGCTAAAGTCGTTTTAGAACTGTATAAAAAAACTGCTGCTGATACTGTAGTCATTGAGTTTACAAAGTAATACATAAAAATTTCTCCAACTGCTCCTATAGTCAAAGGAAGTGTTACATGAAAAAATGTCTTATACCAAGGGACTCCCATAGAAAGCGATATTATTTCAAACTCTTTGTCTAATTTTTTCAAAGATGTGGCTGCAGTCATAAAAGCAACTGAAAAAAAGTGAGTTATATTTACAAGTACCAGTATCCACATAGTCCCATAAAGAGAGTTAAAAGGATTACTTATTTCTCCGATAAAAGGAATTTTAATCAAATTCATGTTAAAGAAAAATATGTATCCAAGACCCAAAACCATTCCTGGTAAAGCTAAAGGAACTATTGCAAAAAAGTTTATTAGATTTCTTAATAGCTTTAATGATTCAGTTTTTAAATATAAAAATGCTCCCATATATGCTAAAAATGTTCCTATAAATCCTGAGGCTATGGCTATAGATACCGAATTTCTATAAAAAGACATAGCTCCACCGTTGAAATCAAAGAATTTATAATTATTCAAAGTAACTTCAAAGTTATATGGCCACATTTTTATAAAAGATGCCACTATTGCTGTTAAAAATATTCCTAAAATAAAGAAAGCTATTATCCAGCAAAATATATTAAAAAATATATCTCTTCCCACTGATTCTTTTATTCTATATCCCATTGATTTTGCATTGAAAACATCTCTTTGTTTTTTTTCTAATGACTTTTGAAGAAAAAATGATATTACCGCTGGAATTAGTAACAATATACTGACTACAGCTCCTCTTCCAAGATTTTGCTGCCCTATAACTTGTTTATAAATATCTGTTGCCAAAACATTGTAATCTCCTCCTACAACTTTAGGAGCTCCGAAATCTGTAAAAGCAAGAATAAAAGCAACTATTGACGTCGAAAAAACTGCATATTTACATCCCGGAAGAGTTATTGTAAAGAACTGTTTTATTTTCGATGTTCCTAGTGTTTCTGCAGCTTCATAAAGTCTATAATCACTATTAGCAAGAGCAATTGAAATTATCAAATATGCTTGTGGAAGAGTGTAAATAACTTCACTTATTACTATTCCTACAGGTCCATAAAGATTTATATTGGTAGAAAGCCATGGCAATCTTCCAAAAAATCCTGTAGTTATAAGACCCATTCTTCCAAAAAGATAGACCAAAGAGATTCCATGAAGCATTGTAGGAGCGAATATTGGTAGAAGTACTAAAAACTTTAAAATGTTTTTTCCTTTTAAATTTGCTCTGGATACACCATAAGAATAAAGAAATCCAATTCCTAAAGTTATTACCATCGAAAGAATTGCTATTTTTACTGTATTCAAAAATGAGTTCATCACTCCTGGATTTTTTAAATATTGAACAAAATTTTGTACTCCCACATATTCACCAGCTGTATTTTCTAAAGATTTTATCCCTAAAAAAAACAATGGAAATACTAGTGCAACCATAAAAAAAAGAACTATTACCCATACGAAAATATCTCTTATTTTTTCTGATGTCAGTTTTTCAGTTTTTTTTAAAACTAAATCCATTCTTTTCCTCCTGTCACAGTTCTTGTAACTTTCAGAAATATATTTTGATTTTTTTCTAGATGAATATGGTCAATATCATTTCTTGAAACATCAACATCTATCATAAAATCTTTTTTTTGAATTTTTAAACGATAATAAGATCCCATATATTCCCAAGAATTTAAAATTCCTGTAAAAAAATCACTAGTTTTTTCATCAGCTAAAACTATATCTTCAGGTCTGGCTACAATTTTTTTTCCATTGATTTCAAAGTTATTTATTTTACCTATAAAATTCCCTATAAATTTATTTACAGGCTTTTCATATATCTCTTGAGGAGTTCCTATTTGAATTATATTAGCATTATCCATAACTACTACTCTATCAGCCATAGAAAGAGCCTCCTCTTGATCATGAGTTACCATTATAGTTGTTATCCCCAATTTTTTTTGTAGATTTTTTATATCATTTCTAAGTTTTTCTCTAACTTTAGCATCTAAAGCGGAAAGAGGTTCATCTAAAAGAAGTATGTCCGGAGAATATGCTATAGCTCTCGCTAAAGCAACTCTTTGCTGCTGACCACCCGAAAGTTCATTAGGATACTTATCCTCTCTTCCACGAAGGCCTACTAACTCTAAAACTTCATCTATTTTTTTAACTATCATATCTTTGGGTATTTTTTTATTTTTCATTCCATAAGCTATATTTTCTCCTACTGTCATGTTAGGAAACAAAGCGTAAGACTGAAAAACTATTGACATATTTCTTTTAGATGGATGTTTTTTTGTAATATTTTCTCCATTTAAGAATATTTCTCCACTATCTGATTTTTCAAGCCCTGCTATCATTCTAAGAAGAGTTGTTTTTCCACATCCCGATGGACCTAGAAAACATATAAATTCTCCTTTTTGTACCTCGAAGTTTACTCGATTTAAAGCTGTAAAACTTCCGAATTTTTTCTCTATATTTTTGATTTGTAAATAAATCATTTTTCCTCCGATTGCTAACTTTTATTTCACCTCTGTTTTAGATCCAAATTTAACCTGCCATTTTGTCAAAATTTCATCTTTATTCTTAGCTGCCCATGAGAAATCATTCTTTATTAGCTGATTAGCAGCATTTTTTGGAAACCCTTCAGGAGGTAAAATTCCTACATCTCTTGAAACTATTGCGTAAGATTTAGCATACATTTTCATAGCGTCTTGAGAAATAGCCCAATCTAAAAATACTTTAGCAGATTCTTTTATATTGTTCTTATTTATAAGAGCATTTGCTTCTGAATCCCATCCTGAACCTTCAGATGGAAAATACACATTTATAGGTGCTCCTTCATTTTTTATTTTTATTCCAGGATATCCATAAGAAACTCCTATAGGGTATTCACCTGATGCTGCTGTTCTTGCAGGTTTAGATCCTGAATGTGTATAAACACCCATATTTTCATTTAGTTTTTCCATATATTCCCATGCACCTTGCTCTCCATACAATTGAATAAAAGCTGAAACTGTAAGGAATCCTGTACCAGAAGAAGCTGGGTTAGGCATAGATATAAGTCCTTTATACTCAGGCTTTAAAAGATCAGCAAAATTTTTAGGTTCTTTTATTCCTAATTTTTTCATTTCTATTGTATTTACAGAAATCGCACTCATCCAAGCATTGTTTCCTACCCATTTAGGATGTTCTCCTGTATTATCTTTAAATTTAGAATCTATCTGCTCTATTCCTTTAGGAGAATAAGGTTTAAGAAGATTTGCTTCATCTAAAACAAGAAGCCCTGTTGCAGCTGTCCCCCATATCACATCAGCTTGAGGATTATTTTTTTCTGCAAGTACTCTTGAAATTATTACTCCAGTTGATTCTCTTATTATATTTAATTCTATCTCTGGATATTGTTTTTTGAAAGATTCTAAATATTCAGGTATCTGCTCATTTTCAAGAGCTGTATAAACTGTTATCTCTTCTTTTGATTTTTCAGCTTTATTTCCACATCCTGTAAAAATTCCTGCCACTGTTAAAAATAATAATATTTTTTTCATTTTTTTCTCCCCGTGTATTTTTTCTATATCTAAATATAACTTATGTGTGTAAATATAAAATAAAATATGAGTAAAAATAAAGTAATTTTATTTTACTCGTATTTTACATAAAAAAATGCCAAATTGAATTTTCATCAATTTGGCATTTTTTTATATATATTGAATTTTTTATTTTTTTATAAGTTCAAGCTCTACCGGGATATATTCAGCCACAGTTTGTTTTTTAATTATTTTATCTGCTGTTTCTACTCCCTTAGCTCCTATTTCAGATGGTTTTTGTGCTACTGTAGCTGATAATCTTCCAGCTTTAACAGCATTTACAGCATCCTCTGTAGCGTCAAATCCTACAACTATAACATCTTTTCTATTAGCAGATTCTAAGGCTCTTAAAGCTCCTAAAGCCATTTCATCATTGTGAGCAAAAACAGCACTGAACTCAGGTTGTGCTTGAATAATGTTTTCCATTACATTAAGCCCTTTTGTTCTATCAAAATCTGCCGCTTGCTTAGCAACTACATTTAACTTTCCAGTTATTGCTGAATTAAATCCTTCTCCTCTATCACGAGCTGCAGTTGTTCCTGGAATTCCTTCTAATTCAACAACTTTACCTGACATTTTTAACTGCTCTAAAACATACTCTCCAGCCAGTTTTCCTCCAGCTTTATTGTCTGAAGCTACATGAGCTACAACTTTTCCTGAATTAGCTGCTCTATCTAAAGTTATTACAGGAACTTTAGCTCTGTTGGCGGTTCTTACTGCTGAACCTACTGCATCTGAATCTGTTGGGTTTATAAGTAGTACATCTATTCCTTTTACCATTAAATCTTCTACATTACTTAGCTCTTTAGAAGGATCATTTTGAGAATCTAAAACTACAAGAGTATGTCCCATCTCTTTAGCTTTTTTCTCTGCTCCCTCTTTTAAAGTTACAAAGAAAGGATTATCTTGAGTCGAAACTACAAGTCCTATTCTAGCAGCTTCAGTTGCAGTTCCCATCATTAATACTCCAACTGCCATAATCCCTAACATTTTTAATTTCATAATATTTTTCATATCACCACTCCCTTTATATTTATTTACTTGATTTTTTATCTATAAGTACAGCTATCAGGATAACAGCTGCTTTGATCATCATTTGATAATAAGAGGAAACATTTAATAAATTTAAAGCATTCCCCAACACTCCTATTATTATTGCTCCTAAAGCTGTTCCTGCTATTCTTCCAACTCCTCCTGAAAGAGATGTCCCACCTAAAACAACTGCTGCTATGGCATCTAGTTCATAACCTGCTCCTGCTGTTGGCTGAGCCGAACCTAATCTAGAAGTTACTATTATTCCTGCTAATGCTGCCAAAGAACCAGCGGCTCCATAGACTAAAGTTTTATATTTAGAAGTATTTACTCCTGAAAGTTTTGTTGCTTCTTCATTTCCTCCGATAGCATAAACATATCTTCCAAATTTTGTATTATTCAGAACATAGTATCCAACTAGGAAAAGAGCTAGCATAATGTATATTGGAATAGGAATTTCAAATAAATATCCTCCACCTATATTTTCAAAAAACTCTCCTTCCACTCTAACTGGAATAGGTTTTCCATCTGTATAAACTAAAGTTGCTCCTCTTAAAAGAGTCATAGTTACTAACGTTACAATAAATGGTTGAAGTTTAGCATAAGAGATAAACACTCCATTTAAAAGTCCTAAGATAAATCCTATTGCTAAAGTTATAACAATAACTGCCATAGGGTTTATTCCCGCACTTATCATAGCAGCACAAAGAGCTCCTGTGATTGCTAGAACAGAACCTACCGAAAGATCTATTCCTCCTGTTAAAATTACTAAAGTCATTCCTATTGCTATAACTGAATTTATAGAAGTTTGTCTCAGTACATTTAACAGGTTATTTATTGAAAGAAATCTTGGATTGAATATTGAAACTACTATTGAAAATATTATAAGTCCTACTAAAGGTTTATTGTTCCATATTTTTTTTAACATTATCTCACTCCCACTGCTAATCTCATTATTTTTTCTTGATCAAACTCTTCTCTTGTTAAATGACCACTTATCTTATTTTCATGTATAACCATAATTCTGTCGCTTAATCCCATAACTTCAGGCATTTCAGATGAGATTAAAATAATACTTAGCCCCTTCTCTTTAAGCTGATTTATAACGTCATAAATCTCTTTTTTAGCTCCCACATCTACTCCTCTTGTAGGCTCATCTAAAATAAGAATTTTAGGTTCTGTCATAAGAGCTTTTGCTATGGCAACTTTTTGCTGATTTCCTCCACTTAAGTTCTTTATTATTTGATCCATACTTGGAGTTTTTATTCTAAATTTTTCAATATACTCTTGAACTTGTTTTTTCTCTTTACCTTTATCTAAACCTAAAAAACTAGAAAAACTTTTTAAAGAAGAGAGAGTCATATTTTCTTTTACATTCAATCCTAAAACTAAACCGTTAGCTTTTCTATCTTCAGATACATAAGCAATTCCTAATCCAACTCCCTGCTCAGGAGATTTTATAGATTGTGAAACTCCATCTATATAGATCGTTCCAGATTTTGCTGGATAATATCCATAAATTGTTTTCATAAGTTCAGTTCTGCCAGCTCCCATCAGTCCTGCAACTCCTAGAATCTCACCTTTATTCAGTGCAAATGTTACATCTTTTACATATTCACCTTCAAGATTTTCTACTTTTAAAACTTCCTCACCTTTTGCTACTTCAACTCTTGGAAACTGATCTGTCAAAGTTCTTCCTACCATTTTTTCAATGATAAAATTTTCATCTATATTTTTCACTTCAGCTTCAACTATAAACTTTCCATCTCTCATAACAGTTATATCATCACATATTTCTGGTATCTCTTTTAATCTGTGAGAGATATATACTATTCCTTTTTTTTCTTTTGTAAGGTTTCTTATAACTTTAAAAAGATACTCGGTTTCTTTATCTGTTAAAGCATCAGTAGGTTCATCCATAACTATCAGTTTAGCATTTTGTGAAAGAGCTTTTGCTATTTCTACCATTTGCATTTTTCCAATAGTTAAATCTTTGATCAAAGTTTTTTCACTTTCTTCTATACCTAAAGTATTTAAAATCGCTCTTGCTTCCCTGTGCATAGATTCCCAATCTACTCTTCCATATTTTCCCATGTGTTCTCTTCCAAGAAATATATTTTCAGATATAGAAAGATGAGATATTAGATTCAATTCTTGGTGAATTATTGCTATTCCACTTTCTTGAGATTCTTTAGCTCCACTGTATTCTACAGATCTACCATTATGAAAAATTTCTCCCTCATCTTTAATGTAGATACCTGTCATTATTTTCATAAGTGTCGATTTTCCAGCTCCATTTTCTCCCATAAGAGCCATTACTCTACCTTTATACACATTCAATGCTGCTCCATCTAAAGCTTTTACTCCAGGAAAACTTTTAGTTATTCCTTTCATTTCAAGTATTATCTCTTTTTCCATTTCAGCTCCTTAAAATGTTACTCCAGATTTTAAAATTACATTGGCATACGGAGTACACTCTCCTGTTCTTACTATTGCTTCACTACTTTTAGTCATAACTTTGAACTCTTCATGAGAAATTTCTGTAACTTTTGGATTCATCTTGTGATTTTTAAAAGTTTCCATCATTTCAAGGTATATTTCTGGGTTTTTTTCATGAATTTCAGCGGCAATCACTATTTCTTCTACCATCATTTCAGATAATATTACATCTAAAGTTTTTATAAAAGATGGAGTTCCTTTTTCTATAGCCAAATCTATTCTTTTAACTTCTGCTGGAATTGGAAGTCCTGCATCACAAAGTGTTAAATGAGCTGTATGCCCTATTTTTGATATCTCATAACTCAATTCACTATTTAGTAATCTAGATTTTTTCATGACTATCTTTCTCCTCTAAAATTTTTTATTTCATCTTCTGTTGGAAGGGATGTTTGAGCCCCTATTCTTGTTACAGAGATAGCTGCAACTTTAGTTCCTAATTCAATAGCTTCACCAATCTCCATTCCTTCTGAAATTCCTTTTACAAATCCACCTATAAAACTGTCACCTGCAGCAGTTGTATCTAGAGCTTTAACCTTATAAGCAGGAGTCATTATTTGTTTTTCTTTGTCTATATAAAGTGAACCTTGACTTCCAAGAGTTACAATAAGCCCCTTTACACCTTTATTCAAAAGAGATTTAGCAGCTTCTATAACCCCATCCATCGTTTCAGTTTTAATTCCTGTTATTATTTCAAGCTCTGTTTCATTTGGAATTATATAATCTGAATTACTAATAATCTCCTCATCTAAATGAGCTGCTGGTGCAGGATTCAAGACCGTAACTTTCATTAGTTCTTTAGCTTTTTTAAAAGCATATTTTACAGTTTCCATTGGAATTTCCAACTGACAAACTAAAATATCTGTATTTTTTATAGTTTCTATATTTTTATCCACATAATCAGTATCTACATCTCCGTTGGCACCTGAAACTACAAGAATTCTATTTTGTCCACTTTCTTCTACTATAATTTTTGCGATTCCAGTAGTTATAGAAGATTTCTCTATTTTATCTACCAAAACTCCATCTTTTTTCATAGAGTTCAAAAGAACCTCTCCCATTCCTTCAGTTCCAACTTTTCCAAGCATAGTAACTTCAGCACCTAATTTTCCCATAGCCACTGCTTGATTTGCTCCTTTTCCTCCTGGAATTTGACGAAACTCTTTACCTAATAATGTTTCTCCAGCTCTTGGGGCTCTTTCACAAAAAGTAACAAGATCCATGTTAATACTTCCTAATACAGTTATCTTTTTCATTTTCTACTCCTTTATAACGGGTTCTATAAAAATTTCTTTTTCTTTTTTTTCTTTTATCATTTTAAAAAGTTCCTTTGCTATTTCAATTTCTTCTATTGGTAGATTTAAAGTTAAAAAATCATATCCTATGTTTGATAGTATGTCTATACTATCAAAAGAAGCTAATCTAAATTTTCTAGGAGTATTTTGTATTTCATTCAACATACCTATAAACATCTGATTGTTAGCAGCCAGTATAGCAGAAGTTTTACCCAGCATTATTTTTTTACCTGCTTTTTTTCCACTCTCTATACTGAAATCTCCAAAATAAATATCTTCGCTGTGAAGTTCTAATTCATTATCTTTCAAAGCAGACATAAACCCTTCTACTCTGTCTCTTGCAGTCTTAAGTTTTGGATCTCCACTTATAAAGCTAATTCTTTTATGTCCCTCTTTTATAAGTTTTTGAGTCAGTAGATAAGCTCCTTTGAAATTATCTATAAATACTCCACCAAATTTTTCATTTTCTATCTCTCTATCTAAAAGTAGACAAAGTATTCCTCTTTTTTTTAATTCTAAATACGGTATTGTTTCATAAAGACTTTTTATAGGAATTGCTATTACAGCCTCCATTCTAAACTTAATTACCGTTTCTATTATCTCCATTTCTTTTCTTTCAATTCCACCACTGTTGTAAACAGTTACTTGACAACCTTTTTTATAAAAGTATCTGCAAATATTGCTTACTAATTTGGCAAAAAACATATTCTCTAAGTCAGGGACTATAAGAGCTACATTGTTGTTTTCATTTTTAGAAAGATTTCTTGCTATTGCATTTGGAGTATAGTTCAACTCTTTTACAAGATCTAATATCTTTTTTTTTGTTTCTTCATTTACATTGTTTTGATTATTTAAAGCTCTGGATACTGTAGCAACAGAAACCCCTAGTTTTTTGGCAATATCCCTCATCGTCATAAATTCACTCCTCTTATGAAACCGGTTACATTAACTTTAACACACTTTTTTTTATTTGTCAAGAATCAAAAACTAAAAAATTATTTTTTTAATTAAAAATTGTTTCGTTTAAAATTAAAAAGTACTATTTACAAACTTTAATATCTTTTTTAAAGTGAGAAATATAGCTAAATTGAATATTTAAAAAGATAAAACTAAACATAAAAGTCAACATTAAAAATTGTTGACTTTTATTTGGAAAAAAAATATAATATCATTTTGGAGGTAGAAATGTATAGAAGATTTTTTAAAAAAAACAAATTAATTTCTATTATTATGATTATTGTAATAATATTTATATCAATATCATCAGTAAAACAAATTTTATTCAGAAGTAAAGAGCTTGTTATTTTTATAAGCAAACAAAATATATTAGAAATTGACAATATAATACAAAATCAGATTTTATCAAAATTCGCTGAGAAAACTGACACATCTCTTTATAAAGCTAAAACTTATGGTAAAAACTGTGCATATATATCTGACTCTAATGGAGAAATAGTTCGGAATTACATTTAATATCTAAATGAGTATATTTAATCAGATTTTGTTCTAAAAATAAAATGTAATATAAAGACTTATATCATCTACCGGGAGGAAAAAAATTAAAAAATTAATATTATTTTTAATCATATTTGTACAAAGTTTTGGTCTAGATTTTAATAATTTAGAAAAGACTTGGTTGAGAAACAACAAAGATAAAGTTATAAATGTATATATTTACAACCCTAATCATATTTATTTTTTTCAAAAAGAAAATGGAAGTTTAGGAGGAGTTTATCTTAATTTTTTTGAAAAAATAACAAATAAAACAGGTTTGAAATTTAATATCATTGTAAAACCAATAGAAGAACTAAGAACACTTTTAAAAAATGGAGAAGGTGATATTGTTTTCAATTCAAGTAGAGTTTCATCTAGAGAAAAAATGTATTACTATCTTCCAACTTTGGAAGATAAATTTACACCACGAAATAAAATGCCAGCTTCAAATAATTGGCTATCTATTAATAAGAATTTACCCGAGCTTTATTCAATAATAAAAAAATCAGCAAATGATTTTAGTAACTTTGAAATTCTTGAAAGTTTAAAAAAAGAACGTCCTATATTTTATAAAACGTTATTAAAAAAAAATAAAATAGTTTTAGATTTAAAAAAAAGATATAGTTCCATAAAAGTTTTATTGCCTCCAACTGGAAATTCTTTACCATTTTTTTATAAGGATAAAAATGAATACAAAGGTTATATCATTGATCGTTTAAACGAATTAGGTTTTGTACTTGGAGTTCCATTGATATATACAAGAGATGAAAATGAAAAATATGATATTAAAGCTATTGATTCAAATATATTTTCAAAAACAAATTCTGAAATGTATATACCATACTATAAAATTGGAGTTGCTGTGTTTTCTCGTATTTCAGAAGATTTCATAGATTCCTCTCAAGAAACTTATAATAGAAGTGTAGGTTTTGTGAGCACAGAAGATTTAAATTCAAATTTATTAAAAAATATACCTCAATTCAAAAAATATACAAAATATAAAGACTCTGACACTGCTTTAGAAGCACTGGAAAATGGTCAAATTGATTATTTATATGGTGATTTTAAGATTATCTCTATAGAAATTGAAAATAAAAATTTAGAGAAAAATATTAAGGTTTCTGGATTTTTAGGTGGCTCTGAAACAATTGGATTTCAAGTGCATCATGATGCTCAATTATTTAAACTTTTTAATATGATTTTTCCAAATAAATTATTTGAAAATGATATTTTGCAAAGTGAATTGAAAATATCTAAAAAAATGACTATAGATTATGAATATTTTTTATTTGTTGCATTTATTTTGCTAACAATAATATTAGTACTTACTTATCTTTTAAAAAAAGTAACCTTTGCTCAATTAAAAGAAAAACGTATAACCAAAGCTTTGATTCGTAGTTTTGAAGCTGCAAATGAACTAAATGATGAAGACACAGGAAATCATATTTTGAGAGTTAGCATGTATTCAAAATTTTTAGCACAACAATTAAAATGTTCATCTAAATTCGTAAAAGATATTGGAGAATATGCTTCTCTTCATGATGTTGGTAAAATTGGAATTTCAGATGCAATATTAAAAAAGCCTGGAAAATTAACACAAAAGGAATTTGAAGAAATGAAACAGCATGTTATTCTAGGAAAAAAACTTATAGATACAATGGAATTAGGATCAATTGCGAGTAATATAGCTCTTTATCATCATGAACGTTGGAATGGAAATGGATATTGTCATGGATTAAAATCAACGAATATTCCTTTAGAAGCTAGAATAGTAGCTTTAGCAGATGTTTATGATGCTTTAAGACAAAAACGAGTGTATAAAGAAGATTTTTCTCATGAAAAAACCGTTGAAATTATTAGAAAAGAAAGTGGAGAACATTTCGATCCAAATATAGTAAACATATTTTTAGAATTTAACAAAGAATTTGATAATATCTTTATTAAAAATTAAGAAACATTATCAAAAAATAGTAAAAAACATATAAAAAATAAATTTTTTAAAAAGTTGTAACACAAGTGAACTGAAATAGATGTTTATGTTTTAAAAAAAAATAAAAAATTGACATAAACTTAATTTTATGGTAATGTATACATGAGCTTAAATATTTCGGGGGTTAAGGGGAATTAAATTAAATATAAAAAAAGAGAAAATATCAAACAGGGAAATGATATTTTCTCTTTTTATTTACACGTAGGAGGAACATAATGTTCAAATTTATTTCATTAATACTAATTTCGTTTATTTTAAACATTCTTTTCTTAGGTAAATTTTTAAAACTTTCAGATAATCTATTTATTCCAAATCCATTAAAAATAATTGAAGGACTATCTTTTCTCTTTGCCTTTGGTTTTGGGATACCTAAAATATTGGCACCACTTTTAAGTTTCTTAATTCTAATTCTTCCCTCTTCTATTACACTTTTCATTTATTCAAAAATTAAAAAATAATGACAATTTCTAATTAAATATATTATTTTATTCAGATTTATCCCAACGCCACATCTAAAATCATCATTATTGCAAAACCTGCCATAGTTCCAAGCGTTGAAGAATCTTCATTTCTTGAACTTTGAGCCTCTGGAATCAATTCTTCTACTACTACATATATCATAGCTCCGGCTGCAAAAGAAAGAGCAAAAGGTAAAAGATTACTCATTCCCACTACAAAATAAGCTCCAATAATAGCTGAAATAGGCTCTACAATCCCAGAAAGTTGTCCGTAATTAAAAGCTTTCATTCTTCTCATTCCTTCTCTTCTTAAAGGAACAGATATAGCAGCTCCTTCTGGAAAATTTTGTAGTCCAATACCAAAAGCCAATGTTAATGCACCTGTAAACGAAGCTGTTTCAAGATTTGATCCTAAAACCCCAAAAGCTACTCCTATAGCAAGTCCCTCTGGAATATTATGAAGGGTAACCGCTAAAACAAGAAGAATACTTCTTTGCCAAGAAGTTTTTATTCCTTCTGGTTTAGCTTTTAACCCTTGATGAAGATGAGGAAGAATTTTATCTATTCCCCAAAGAAAAAACCCTCCTGACATAAATCCAAAAGAGGTAACAAGCCAAGGATTTAATCCAATTTCCTCAGCTATTTTTATTGCTGGATTTAAAAGAGACCAAAAACTTGCCGCTATCATCACTCCTGAAGCAAATCCCAACATAGAATTCAAAACTTTTTTATTTATCTCTTTAAAAAGAAAAACCATCGCTGATCCAGCTGCTGTCATTCCCCAAGTAAAAAGTCCTGCAAGTCCTGCCAATAAAATTGGATTTAAACTACTAAAAAAATCTTTCATTATTTTCTCCTTTTTGAAATTCAACATTTCATTTTAACTAGCTATACTCAACAAACTTATATTTTCCTCTTTTATTGCAAAAGAACAGAAACTGATGTATAATCTAATACTAGAAGTTTTTATAAATAAATGGAGGAAAAATGAAAAATTTAAATGAAACACTAATAAATCTTAGCGTAAAATACAACTTTGACTTATTAAATAAATCATCTTTAGAAGACAGAGAAAGTAACAACATTTACGGACAGATTATATCTATACTTATAAAAAAACCAGATATAAATCTTTATGAGCTTATTGATGCAATAAACAGTTCAGGAAGTAGATTCGAAAAAAACAAAATAAGAAATAGAAGAGATAGAATAACTGGTATACATAAATCTATCGATGAAGCTATTGAAATAGTTAACCTCATAGAAGATGAAAGCTATGAAATTCCAGAGGAAAAATTAAAACAAATTAATATAGTAAGAGATAGAATGATTTTAGCTATTCTTTTAGAAGAAAATTTTTCTGAAGAGTTTTTAGATTTATATAATATGATCAAAAATGATCAATGCAGAGGTTTTTTAAGAACTCTTATCAGTACATTAAAAGCAGCATAATATATTGTCAAAAAAATGAGGATGGCCAATAATTAAATTATTGGCCATCCTTATTTTTTTAAATATTTTTTCGAGTCTAGATTAGAAGAAGTATTTTACTCCAGCTCCACTTGTATAAATTAAACTATTTTCAACAATTGGTGAATCTTTAACGTCGTCAGAAAACTTCTCTACACCTAAGAATAAGAAAAGAGATAATTTTTCGTTAAAAGCATAATTACCCATCAAGCTAAATCCAGTAGTGAAAGCTCCATTAGCTTTGTAAGAATTTTTGATTTTACTATTATTTTTATTTTCAGTTTCTGAAACACTGAAATAATAATCAGAGAAATCAGAAGATAAGTATTTAACAAAAGCAGTAGGAATAATAGAGAACTTATTATCCATATTGAATACTCTAAATATAGAAAGCTGAGATTCAGATCCATGCTCTCCAAACTGAGTAGAAAGAGAACCTTTTCCTCCCCAGTTATCTATATCAAAATTAGCTTTTAGTCCTAACATAGCTTGAAAATCTCTATCGTCTATATTTTTATAACCATTTTGCATATCTTTTCCTTTTATAGAATATCCAGCTAAAGGATCTAAGAATACAGATACTGCTAACAAGTCATTTTGATAAGCATTGTATCCAATATTTAATCCTTTAACATAAAAATCTTTATATTTAACATCAAAAACTGGATAAGCATTTGTATTACTGTCTTCTTGTTTGAATAATTTTTTAGAACCAAGTATTCCTAAACCTACCCCCATTTTATTTTGACTAGCTGTAGCTAATTCACCCTCTCCAGGATTAGAATATCCTTGAGCGAAAACACCAGTAGACATAAGCAATAAAGCTGCTAAAC
>JBOFFH010000120.1:0-10894 GCA_051648485.1 Fusobacteriaceae bacterium | reverse complement strand
AATTTAATTTACACCTTTGTAGAATTAATTCTACTTGTCTCTGTTAACTATTGTTAACCAAGAATTTATTTGACTAATCTCTCTATTCTGTTGTTAATGTCCTACATTTCTTTCGTCTCACAATCTCTCGTGGACAAGAATAATAATACCATAACTTATATTTTACGTCAACACTTTTTTTTAAAAAATTTAAAAAGTTTCTTTTATAGAAAAAATCTACAAAAGAAACTTTTTATTTTTAAAACTACAAACTAATATTTTCTTCTGATTCATAATCAAAAATATGACATTTTTCAACATCAACAAAGAATTCACAAATATCTCCATAAGAAACAGCTTCTGCTTTTTCAACTGGAATTCTACAAGTATATTGTACTTGCCCAATACTAAAGTAGATATACTCTTCATTACCCATTTGCTCAACTATATTTATTTTACCTTTTATAAAATTTTTATTTTCATTAGGATTAGTTAAATGATTTCCAATATTTTCTGGACGGATACCAAACCAAATTTTCTTTCCAATATATTTTTTTACTTTTTCGGCTTTAGATGGTGTTAATTCTATTATGTTTTCTTCATTTAATTTAACCAAAATCTTGTTTTCTTGTGCCACTAAAGTTCCTTCTACTAAATTCATAGCAGGTGATCCTATAAATCCTGCAACGAATTTATTAGCTGGTTTACTATATAAATTTAATGGAGTATCAACTTGCATAATTTTTCCGTAATTAAGTACACAAATTCTGTCTCCCATCGTCATAGCCTCTACTTGATCATGTGTTACATAAACCATAGTAGCTGTTTGACCTTCTTTTTTTAATTCTTTATGCAGCTGAGTAATTCTAACACGCATTGAAACTCTTAGTTTTGCGTCTAAATTAGATAATGGCTCATCAAATAAGAAAACATCTGGTTTACGAACAATCGCTCTTCCTACGGCAACCCTTTGACGCTGTCCCCCTGACATTTCTTTAGGTTTTCTATCTAATAAATCTGTTATTTCAAGTTTAGCTGCTGCTTCACGTACTCTTACATCTATTTCATTTTTATCAACTTTAGCCATTTTAAGGCCAAAAGCCATATTATCATATACTGTCATATGAGGATATAATGCATAGTTTTGGAAAACCATTGCTATTCCTCTATCTTTTGGTGGTAAATCATTTACAACTTTATCTCCAATCCAAATTTCTCCACCAGTAATCTCTTCGAGACCAGCTATCATTCTAAGTGTTGTAGATTTTGCACAACCAGAAGGTCCTACAAAAACCATAAATTCTCCATCTTTAATATGTAAGTCAACTCCATGAACAGCTTTAAACCCGTTCGGATATTGTTTTTCTACCTTTTTTAAAATTACCTCTGCCATTGTACTCTCCTTTACCGCCTAAGCGATGGCTCAATTTTATTTTATTTATTCGTCAACATTGTCTAGAAAGAAAACAAATATGATTAATTATAATACTTTTAGTTTAAAAAATCAAACATTTTTTTAAAATTTAAAAAAAAAATCTTTGAAAAAATTTCCTAAATTAATGTAGAAACTCATTTTTGTACTCATGTGACTTTATTTTGAACTTGTCCTTTTTTTCGAAATCCTTATTTTCCGTTGTACTTTCAACACTTTTATAATATAATTAATAAATTAGTTTCACTTTAAACCTACAAATCAATAAAAATCTTTTATTGAACATAAAACTGATAAGATTAAAAATTTAACACACATAAGAAGGAGATCCAATGATGCTTTTAAATAGCGAAAAAAACGTTGACGAAACAAATCCACAATTTGCTTATAGAGTTATTAGAGATAACATCCTCAGTCTTGTTTTGAGACCAGGAGATGCTATAAGTGAGACTGCAATTTCTAAAATTTTGAACATAAGCAGAACCCCAATAAGAGAAGCATTGGTCAATTTAAAAAATGAAACTCTTATCGATGTTTATCCTCAAAAGGGAACTTTTGTTTCACTTTTAGACTTTAGTTTAATTGAAGAAGCTGAATTTATGAGAACCGTTTTAGAGTGTGAAGTTGTCAGATTAGCTACAAAATATTTTTCTGAAGAAAATTTAAAAGAGTTGGAGCATAATCTGAATTTTCAAAAAAAAATCACTGAATTTTCTCCTTCTGCATTTGAGCTTTTTAATTTGGATAACAAGTTTCATGAAATTATTTTTAGAGGGTGTAATAAATCTAATGTTTGGGAACAAATAAAAAATTTAAGTTCACATCTTAATCGTATCCGTCTTTTAGACGCTATGGAAAAAACTAGTTTAGAACTCGCTTCTCGTCAACACGAAGATATTTTCAACCTTATTAAAAATAAAGATTGTGGAAAAAATGTTGATAAAATAATCAAAGAACACATCAGTAGTTTTCACATTCAATTAAAAGGGCTTTATAAAAAATATCCACTTTTCTTTAAAAATAAAAGGGCCTTGAAATAATCAAGAGCCCAACTTATCCGATATTTAAAAAATTTTATTAGTTAACTTTTATTTTAAAAACTACTTTTTTAATCTCTTTATTCTCATTTGTCTTTATACAAGGCATATGAGGTTCTTTAGGAAAAAATATAACAAAATTATCTTCTTTCATTTTTAATATATTTTGAGATATACCAAATTGTTTTTCAACATCTTTTTCAGTGTCAAATGGAACAGTTATCTCTAACTCTTCCATTTCTGAATATCCGATATTTTCTTCTCCCTTTACTATCAGCTGTATATCTAAATATTTTTTGTGAGTTTCAAAAAAACAATCTTCTACGTTTTTAGTAATATATTCCATAGTATTAAAAAATACTTCTTCACCAAAAACTTCATGTTTTCCGCTATCTGCAATTAAATATTCTCCTTTAAGAATAGCATCTATTGCTAAATCTAAATTCGAATTTATACCTTTGTATTGAGTAATATTATTTATTTTATCAAAAATCATTTTTTCTCCTCGTATTAATAATTTATTTTTATAATTTTCAAACTAATTTTGACTCTTCGTAATTGTATTTTTAGCTATAGCTATTATCGAACTTCTGCTTTCTATTATATATTTTCCATCATAAATTATTTCTGTTTCTTCTAAAAATGATTTTTTCCCTTTTCTGTTGGTATCTGAAACCAAATGCCATTCCTTTCCATGAATAGTTGGCAATTCAAACTCTAAAGGTTGATGATAAGAATTAAATCCTGCATATATCTCTGCATTTTTATCATACTGAAACATAAAACCTATACTATGAGAATAGTAACTTAAATCTGGAAATTCTGATCTTATTCCATGAATAGTTATTTTATTTTCCTGTCCTATGCCTTCACTTCTTTTTAAACTTTTATGAATTTTTCTAAATTTTATAAGTTCAGAAAAATAAAATTTTATATCTTCAAATTCCTTTTCCCTATCCCAATTTAAATAATTTATCTCATTATCTTGGCAATATGTGTTATTGTTTCCAAGTTGTGTTCTAGCAATTTCATCCCCCATTAGAATCATAGGAATTCCTTTTGAGAGTATGAGTAAATTTATCATATTTTTTATTTGTTTTTTACGCAATTCCAAAATTCTAGAACAAGTCGTAGGCCCTTCTAATCCATGATTCCAAGAACGATTATTATTTTCCCCGTCACGATTATTTTCTCCATTAGCTATATTATTTTTTTGATTATATGAAACTAAATCCCACATTGTAAATCCATCATGAGCTGTTATAAAGTTCAGAGAATTAGAACTATTTTTTTCTCCATCAAATATATCCGAACTTCCTCCAACTCTTTTTACTAATTCACCTACCGTTCCAGAATCACCTTTTATAAAACCACGGACTACTTCTCTAAATTTATCATTCCATACAGAAAAATTTTTAGGAAAATCTTTTGGATAATATCCTCCTGATGCATCCCAAGGTTCTGCAAAAAATTTAGCTCTAGAAAGTATTGGATCTTCAGCTATATCTTGTAACAAACTATGATCTTTTAGCCATTCTCCATTGCTTCCTCTTCCTAAAATAGTTCCCAAATCAAAACGAAAACCATCTACTCCCATCATCGAATACCAATACCTTAACGAATCTAATATCATAGTTTTCACTGCTGGATGATTACAATTAAGAGTGTTACCTGTTCCTGAATAGTTAGTATAATAAGTTTTGTTTTTTTCTAAAATATAAAAAATAGTATTATCCATTCCTTTAAAATTTAAAACTGGACCATTTTCATTTCCTTCTGCTGTATGATTATATACCACATCTAAAATAACTTCTATTCCTGCTTTATGAAAACTATCTACCATTTTTCTAAATTCTTTTAATTTTTCCTTGTATGAATTTGAAAAAGAACTATATTTAGAACTCGTCGCAAAAAATCCTATAGTATTATATCCCCATACGTTAGTAAGTTTCTCTCCTGTTATAGGATTTTTTCCTGCTGAAGTTTCATCAAACTCTTGTATTGGAAGAAGTTCTACAGTTGTAACTCCCAATTTTTTTAAGTGTTCTATATTTTCAATCAAACCTGTATAGGTTCCTTTATTTTTTATTTTACAGGTTTTAGATTTTGTAAAAAGAGAAACGTGCATTTCATAAACTATCATATCACCTATACTGTGATTCAGTCTTTTTACTTCTTCCTCCAAAAAACTTGTATCTAAAGCAACCGCTTTTCTTATTACCCCAATTTTATTTTCTGTGTACATTTTAGCATAAGGATCTAATAGATGAATTTCTTTGTTAAATCTGTGTCCTTTAGAAAAATTACTTGGTCCATCTATTTTCCAAGTATAAAAAATTTCACCTGTTAAAGACGGTATAAAGCAGTGCCATATATCTCCTGTTCTATTATGCTCAAGTATTAATTTGTAACTTTGAATAGGTTTATTCTCTAACTCATCTTTAAAAATATTTAAAACAACCCCTGTTCCATTTTTAGAATAAATCCCAAAATTTATACCTTCACTTTTTATATTTGCTCCTAAGATAGCCTCACCTTTTAGCATTCTATTCATATTATAAACCCCCACTTTCAAATATGTTTTTTTTATTCTAACACATTTTTTAACACTTTGTTAAAAAACTTGAAAAAAAATGGAAAACGTTGTAAAATGTAATGATCGAAGTCACATTATGTAAGGAGAATAAGTTATGTTTATAGATGAGGTTATAGTAACAGTAAAAGCTGGAAATGGTGGAGATGGTTCTGCTACTTTTAGAAGAGAAAAATGTATCCAATTTGGAGGACCGGATGGTGGAGATGGTGGAAATGGTGGACACTTAATTTTCTTAGCTGATCCTAACGTTAATACTCTAATTGATTTTAAGTTTAAAAAACTTTTTAAAGCTGAAAATGGTGCAAGAGGTCAAAAGAAGCAGATGCATGGTAAGTGGGGAGAGGATCTTATTATCCGTGTTCCAGTTGGAACACAAGTAAGAGATACTCAAACTGGAAAACTTCTTTTAGATATGAATATTCCTCATGAATCTAGAATGCTTTTAAAAGGTGGTAGAGGTGGAGCTGGAAACGTACGTTTCAAAAACTCTATCCGTAAGGCACCTAAAATAGCTGGAAAAGGAAAAGAGGGCGCTGAAATTCGTGTTAAATTAGAATTAAAGCTTCTTGCAGATGTTGCCCTTGTTGGATTCCCATCTGTTGGAAAATCAAGTTTTATCAATAAAGTTTCTGCTGCTAACTCAAAAGTTGGAAGTTACCACTTTACAACTTTAGAACCTAAACTAGGTGTAGTTAGAGTTGAAGAAGGAAAATCTTTTGTAATTGCAGATATTCCTGGATTAATAGAAGGAGCTCACGAAGGTATTGGACTAGGAGATAAATTCTTACGTCACATAGAGCGTTGTAAAATGATATATCATATTATTGATGTTGCTGGAATAGAGGGTCGTGATCCTATTGAAGATTATAAAATAATCAATAACGAACTTTCTAAATTTAGTGAAAGATTAGCAGGAAAGCAGCAAATTGTTTTAGCTAATAAAATGGATTTATTATGGGATATGGAAAAATATGAAGAATTTAAGACTTTTATAGAATCTCAAGGAAATCTTGTTTATCCTATTTCTGTAATTTTAAATGAAGGTATCAAAGAAGTTACTTATAAAACTTGGGATATTATTCAAGAAATTAAATCTGAAGAATTGGAAGAAGAAGCTAACATTCAACAAGTTCTTCGTGAAATTCGTGGAGTAGATAAGGATTATGTAGTTAAAGAAGTAGAAGATGGAGTATTTGATGTAAGTGGACGTTTAGTTGACGCTGTTTTAAACAAATATGTTATCACTATGGAAGAGGAATCTATTATCGAGTTTTTACACATGATGAAATCTCTTGGCTTAGAAGCTGCTCTTGAAGAAGCTGGCGTAAGAGATGGAGATACCGTTCGTATTGCTGAGGTTGAATTCGAGTTTGTTGAGTAGGTGATATCTTGAAAGCTATTGTTATCGGTGGTCCTACCGGTGTAGGAAAAACAAGTTTATCTATAAAACTTGCTAAAAGATTAAATGGAGAGATTATCTCTGGGGATTCTGCTCAAGTTTTTAAAGGTTTAAACATAGGAACTGCTAAAATTTCTATCAATGAGATGATGGGAGTACCTCATCATCTCATTGATATTTTAGAACCAATTGAAAAATATAGTGTGGGGCAATTCCAAAAAGATGCAGATTTAATTTTAGAAAGTTTAGAAAAAAGAGGTAAAACTCCTATTCTAGTTGGTGGTACTGGTCTTTATTTAAGATCTGTAACTGACGGACTCTCTTATTTACCTCCTGCTGATAAAGATTTAAGAGAACGTTTCAAAGAATTTTCCACAGAAGAAATTTTTGAAAAACTAAAAAGTTTAGATCTTGTTGCTTCACAAGCTATTCATCCTAACAATAGAGTTAAGATTGAAAGAGCTTTAGAGGTTTGCATCTTAAGTAGAGAAAAATTTTCTGTTCTTAGTTTGAAAAATATAAAAAATAATAACTTTGACTTCTTAAAAATTTCTTTAGAGAGAGATCGTGATTTTTTATATTCAAGAATAAATATTAGAGTAGATTCTATGATTAAAGAAGGCTTAGTTGAAGAAGTTTCTTCTCTTTTTCAAAAATATGGTGATAAATTGAAAACTTTAAATATCATAGGATATGCTGAAATCATTAAATTTTTAGAAGGAACATGTACTTTAGAAGAAAGTATAGAAAATATCAAACAAAACTCCCGTCACTATGCAAAAAGACAATTTACTTGGTTTAGAGGTGATTCTAGCTATGTTTGGTACAATTTAGATTTGATGAGCGAAGAAGAGATTATTGAAAATATTCTTAAAAATATTTAACAACTTTCTTGATAAAAAAATAACCTTATGGTATTATTAATTCAGACGGACTTTTTAGGGGTACAATGAATGTTTAAAACCAATTTAATACTATTTTTAATCATTTTGTTAACTGCTTGCTCAAATTCAAAGGTAATAAATCTTAATTTTCAAGAAAAAATTTCTTTAGAGAATCAAATTGAGGATTTAAAAACTTCTTTAAAAAGTAATGATTTCATAGAAATTGAATCTTTTTTAGAAAGTTCATTAAAAAAACAACTTATTCTCACTGAAATTAAAAAAATAGATTTTACTAATACCTCACTTTTTTCATCTCCATTAGAATTTGAAAATAGTTTTGCCAACAATACTTTAGGTATTTCTTTTCAAGATAATACACTGTATTTAGATTTGAAATACCAGTTAAAAAAAAATGTATGGAAAATAGTGGAGATAAAGGAAAGAAGGAGGTAATTTAAATGAAAAATGAAATAAAAATTACTATTCCTTCCTCTTTAAATAATCTTTCTCTTGCTCGTGCTCTAGTTAAAACTTATCTAGATGTTCACAATATAGACCAAAAAGATATTTTTCAATTACTTTCAGTTGTGGATGAACTTGCTACAAATGTAGTAGAGCATGGTTATCAATACCAGCCGGGAGATCTTATAATTGAAATTGAAAAATCTGACAATATCATAAATTTAGTAGTTGAAGATAATGGAATAGGTTTTGATGAAGCTAAGAAAAGCAAAGAAGAGGGCGGGATGGGGTTATCTTTGGCAAGAGCTCTTGCTGATGATTTCAAAATAGAAAAAAAATTGAATGGAACTATTTTTAAAGTCCAAAAAATAATTAGGGGGGAAAAATAATGACAGTTGATTTTGATATCACAGAAAAAAATATTGGAGATATTAAAGTTTTAAAAATTTCAGGGGAACTAGATGCACTTGTTGCACCTAAATTGAAGGACAAAATAACTAAACTGGTAGAAGGAGATATTACTAAATTCATCATTAATTTTGAAGATTTAGTACATATCAATAGTTTAGCTATGGGTATTCTTCGTGGAAAACTTCGTTCAGTTAAAGAGGTTGGAGGAGATATCAAACTTATCAAACTTAACGAGCATATTAAGACGATTTTTGAAATGATTGGATTAGATGAAATATTTGAAATTTACGAATCAGAAGATGAAGCCGTTAAAAGCTTTAAATAAAATTTAAAAGGATAACAATATGACAAACATACTTGGGATAGGTCTTGTTGTAGTAGGATTTGGAATTTTTTTTTCCATGCTTTACAAGAAGTCTATTATAGACAAAAAAATAGAAGAACTTAATAATATAGAAGATGAGATTCTAAAAGCAAAGTTAAAAGCTGAAAAGATTTTAGATCGTGCTGAAAAAGATGCTAATACTAAATTAAAAGAATCTGAGATTATTGCTAAAGAAACAATTTATACTTTGAAAGAAGAAGCAGACAAGGAAATTAAAGCTTCTAAATCTGAAATTGCTCAGAAAGAGCTTCGTCTTATCAGAAAAGAGGAAACTTTAGATTCTAAAATTGATAAACTTGAAGCTAAATCTCAAGAACTTGAAGTTATTTCAGGGAATTTAGAACTTAAAAAAGGTGAAATTGAAGCTGTTAAAACTGCTCAAGAAGTTGAACTTCAAAAAATAGCTGGGCTTTCTAAGCAAGAAGCTAAAGATATTTTATTATTTAAACTGAAAGATGAGTTAACTCACGATTCAGCTATGGCTATTAAAGAATATGAGCACCATTTAGAAGAAGAAAAAGAGCGTATTTCTAAGCGTATTCTTTCTAGTTCAATTGGAAAAGCTGCTGCTGAATATGTTGTAGATGCAACTGTTTCTGTTGTTAACCTTCCAAATGATGAGATGAAGGGTCGTATAATAGGCCGTGAAGGACGTAATATTCGTGCTATCGAAGCTCTTACTGGAGTAGATATTATAATCGATGATACTCCTGAAGCTGTTGTTCTTTCAAGTTTTGATGGAGTTCGTCGTGAAATTGCAAGACTTTCTATCGAAAAACTTATTACAGATGGAAGAATTCATCCTGGAAAAATAGAAGAAATCGTAAATAAAGCTAAAAAAGAAGTAGAAAAAGATATAATTGTTTCTGGAGAAGCTGCTCTTATGGAATTAGGAATTCCTAATATGCATCCTGAACTGGTTAGAACTATTGGTAGATTAAAATTCCGTACAAGTTATGGACAAAATATCCTTACTCACTCAATAGAAGTTGCTAAATTAGCAGCTAATATTGCTGCTGAAATAGGTGCTGATGCTTCTCTTGCTAAACGTGCTGGACTTTTACATGATATTGGTAAAGTTTTAGAACATGACATCGAATCATCTCATGCTATAATCGGAGGAGAATATCTAAAGAAATTTGGAGAAAAACCTGCTGTTATTAATGCTGTAATGGCTCATCATAATGAAGTGGAATTTGAAAGTGTTGAAGCTGTCTTAGTTCAAGCTGCTGATGCAGTATCCGCATCTAGACCTGGAGCTCGTCGTGAAACTCTTTCTACTTATATCAAAAGACTAGAAGCTTTAGAAGAAATTGCTCACTCATTCAAAGGAGTTGAATCATCTTTCGCTATTCAAGCTGGAAGAGAAATTCGTATAGTAATCAATCCTGAACTTGTAACTGATGATGAATCTACTATTATGGCTCATGAAATGGCTAAAAAAATAGAAGATACTATGCAGTATCCTGGACAAATAAAGGTAACTATTTTAAGAGAAACACGTGCTGTTGGTTATGCAAAATAAAAAAATCCCTTAGGGGATTTTTTTATTTTCCAAAGATAAATTTCTCTATAACTTCAGACATTCCATTTTCTTCATTCGAATTTGTTATATATTGAACCATCTCTTTTATTTCAGGTTTTCCATTAGCTACAGAAACTGATAATCCTGCAACTTTTAGCATAGTTACATCATTATATGAATCTCCTACAGCAATAATTTCCTCTGTTTTAATATCTAAAATTTCGGCAAGTTTCAAAAGTGAAGCTCCTTTATCTATTCCTAATTTTGTAATCTCTAAAAAAAACGGTTTAGAAATAGCTATACTAAATCTATCATTTAATTTTTCTTTTAACTTGTGTTCTACAGTTTTTAAATATTCAGGTTCTCCAAGCATAATACATTTAACTGCGTCTCTATCTACAGCTGATTTAAAACATTTAACAATTTTATGCTCCATTCCAGTAAGTTTAACTTCTACATCTATATATTCACTTTCTGTTTCCGAGATTACTTTATCATCTAAATACGTTATGATATGCACATCGTGCTTTTTACTCATATCGTGTAAAAGATGTATTTCCTCCTTATTTAAAGAGGTATCAGATATATCTACTCCTGTATCACACTGAGTTATAATAGCACCGTTGTATGAAAGAATATAGCTCTTGAACTCATCGAGTCTTAACTCTTTTGCTAAATCTCTCATAGCATAGGTTGGACGACCAGAAGCTAAAACAAATTTAACCCCTGCTTCTTGTGCTCTAATTATTGCATCTTTATCTTTTTTAGAAATTTTTCCTTCACT
>JBOFFH010000119.1:0-2849 GCA_051648485.1 Fusobacteriaceae bacterium | reverse complement strand
CAGCATCAATTATAATAAGTAAAATTGAGGGATAACGTCATCAATGATGTGTTATCCCTCAATTCTTTAAAACTCCCTGTGCAAGTCAAATAAAATGTTTTACTCTAAGATATCGTTTAATTTAAAATTAGCTAATTGTATCTCTTCGTTTTCAATAAAAGTTTTTAAAAGTTCAATATGATTTTTAATACTTTCTTTTCCAGGCCCACCTTTACTTTTTCTTTTTTCCACACAATTTTTTATGGAGATCTCAACATAAATATCTTTTTTGAAAAGTTCAGAATATTTTTTATATTCTGAAAAATCTAGAGTGTCCAAAGTAATATTTTTTTCTATACATTCTGAAACCATAGCTCCTACAATTTTGTAAGCATCTCTGAAATTCATTCCTTTTTTAGCCAAGTAGTCAGCAACATCGGTAGCATTTATAAATCCAGTGTTACATGCTTCAACCATTTTTTCTTTATTTATTTCAATAGTTGATAGCATTCCTATAAAAACATTCAAGCATCCCTTTACTGTATCCACACTATCAAAAAAACTCTCTTTGTCTTCTTGCATATCTTTGTTATATGCCAGTGGAGTTCCTTTCATAGTTGTAAGTAAAGCTATAAAATTTCCAGCTACTCTTCCACTCTTTCCTCTTACAAGTTCAGCAGCATCTGGATTTTTTTTCTGAGGCATAATACTACTTCCAGTTGCATATTGATCACTTAGCTCTAGATATTTAAATTCGTTAGAGCTATAAATAATAATTTCTTCTGCCATACGTGAAAGATGCATCATAATAATAGCAAAACTGCTCATAAGTTCAATAAGGTAATCTCTGTCACTTACAGAATCCAGTGAATTCAATGTAGGACCCTTGAATCCTAAAATCTGGGCAGTGTAATCTCTGTCCAAAGGATAGGTTGTTCCAGCCAAAGCAGCAGATCCCAAAGGTGAAAAATCAGCAAGAGAGATGGCATTCTCCAGTCTTTCATAATCTCTTTTTAGCATTTCACCGTATGCCAGAATATAATGGGCATATGTTATAGGCTGAGCTTTCTGAAGATGGGTAAATCCAGGCATGTAGGTATCGAGATTATTGCTAGCAATATTGTTTATCACCTTTAAAAATTTCAAGAGATCTTTCTGTATTTTTTTTACTTCATCTTTTGCAAAAAGTTTCATATCCAAGGCAACCTGGTCATTTCTACTTCTTCCTGTATGAAGTTTTTTTCCCACATCTCCCACTCTGTCTATAAGTATTTTTTCTATATTCATATGAATATCTTCATACTCTAAGGAAAATTCTATTTTATCATCTTCAATATCTTTCAAAATTTCAAAAAGAGCATCTTCAATAATTTTTCCTGACATACTATCTATTATCTCTTGTTTAGCAAGACCTCTCACATGGGCGATACTTCCCATAATATCATATCTATAAAGTCTTTGGTCAAATCCTATAGAAGAATGAAAACCTAACATCTTCTCACTTGTTTTTTCTTTAAATCTTCCCGAAAAATGGTGCATTATTCTACTCCTCCCTCATATATAATATTTTCAGATACAGCTTCACTTTTTTTAACCATAATAATTTTTATAGCTACTAGAACTATAATCTGAAGAAGAATAGCTCCTACTAAAATAAAGTTACTCTCATAAAATCCTCCCACTGTAAAGAGAAGAGCAGAAATACTTCCGTTTAGAATAGCATATGGAAACTGAGTTTTTACATGCTCTATATGATTACATTCAGCACCAGCAGAAGAAAGTATTGTAGTATCTGAAATTGGAGAAACGTGATCTCCGAAAAGTCCTCCAGAAAGAACAGCACCTATTGATATATAAAGAGGTGCATCGAGTGCTATAGCCATTGGAATAACTATTGGTATCATAATACTGTAGGTTCCCCATGAACTCCCTGTGGCAAATGATATAATTGCCCCGAAAATAAAAGCTATAAGAGGAATCGCTCCACTACTAACTTCAAAACTTTTAACAAATCCAATAATATATTCAGTAGCTCCTAGCTCTTTATTCACTGCTCCAAGAGACCATGCAAGTAAAAGTATAATTGCAATTTCTCCCATTTTTGTCATTCCTGAAAGATAAATAGAAAATATTTCTTTTACATTTTTACTCTTATTAACAATAAGAAGTAATGCTAAAGTCATAGCAGCATATAGATATCCACTAGTTAAGGCTCCTCTAAACTCTCCACCAGGTACTCTAGATGTTAGGAATTTTGTTCCCAGCATTGTAAAAAGAGTCAACAAAAGTACCATAAGAGGAAGCCAGATAAAAATTGGCTTGGCATTTTCAGAATAGTATTTTGAATTTTTAATATCTTTTTCTTCGAGTTCATAATTTGAAGTCTCAGCTTTTCCCATAGGTCCTAAATCTAACGTTCCCATTATAACCATTGGAATGATAGTAACTGCCAAAATAGGATAAAGATTATATGGAATAGCTTTTACAAAACTTTCATAATCTGAAAGATCAATATTCAGAATTTCAAACTCTTTTTGAAGTAGACCAATTATAAAAACACCCCATCCAATAAAAGGAACAAGAACTGCTATGGGAGAAGCTGTGGAATCCAAAATAAAAGCTAGTTTTTCTCTAGAAAGTTTCAATTTTTTAAAAAAAGGAGAAAATATAGGGCCTACAATAAGAGGGGTTCCTAGATCTGAAAAAAAGATCATAATTCCAGCGAAATAAACTGCAAGTTGAGCCTTCTTTTTAGAATTAATATACTTTCCCATGCTTTGGGCAAATGCAAATGCTCCTCCAGATCTCATCATCAACTCGATAAATCCTCCTATAAAAAACATAAGAACTATTACTCCTGCATTATAACT
>JBOFFH010000118.1:0-3296 GCA_051648485.1 Fusobacteriaceae bacterium | reverse complement strand
ATAGTCAGAATCATATTCTTTTTCTTCACCATCAACCTCTACAATTACTTTTTCTACATATTGAGTTCCTTTTATCTCTTTCAAATTAGAATTAGTAATTATTTTTACTTTGCTATCCTCAGAAAGAGTTTTGAAGATCTCTGGACAGCAATCGAAATTTTCTTCATTTGCAAAAATTAAAATTTCTTTAGCATATCTAGTTAAAAAAAGAGCTTCTTCAGCTACTTCTTCTCCTTTTCCAAAAAGAGAAACTGTCATATGTTTTGTAAAAGCTCCATCACAAGTTGCACAGTATGAAACTCCTTTTCCAACATACTCTTCTTCACCTTTAATTTTTGTTCCAAGATTTTTAGCCCATCCTGTCGCAATTATTATAGAATCAGCTAAGTAGTTTTTAAAATCTGTCTTAACTGTTTTTGTCTCTGTAAATAGATCAAAACCTAAAAAATTAGCTTCTACAAAATTTACTCCATATTTTTGTGCTTGAAGTTTCATATTAGAATGTAACTGTTTTCCTGTAAGTCCCTCTGGAAAACCTGGATAATTATCAATTTTATGTGCCATAAGTAAACTTCCAATATGTGATCTTTCAATTACTAAAACTTTAAGATTAGATCTTCCTGCATATATTGCTGATGAAAGTCCAGCTGGACCTCCTCCTATTACAACTAAATCATAATGTTTATCTTTCATTCCAGCTCCTTTTACTTTAGATCACTTAAATATATCTTAAAAATTCTATATGTTTAAGTGATTTAGTTTTTTAAAAAAATTAAGAAAATAAATTTATTTTACTTCTTTAAAAATAGATGTTAAACTTACTAAACTTTGAATGTCAGAAGGGATAATAAGTTTAGTTGCTTGCCCATTTCCTATTTTTTCAAAAGTTTCCATTCCTTTTAAAGCAAGAACTTCTTTTGTTGGCATTGATTCATTCAATAATTTTATTCCTTCAGCCTTAGCTCCTTGAATTTTTAGAATAGCTTCAGCTTCTCCTTCTGCTTGTCTTATAGCTGCTTCTTTATCAGCTTCAGCTCTAAGAATAGTAGATGTCTTTTGTCCTTCTGCTTTTAAAATCTCAGATTCTTTTTGTCCTTCTGCTACTAAAACAGCCGATTTCTTTTGCCCTTCTGCAATAAGTATAGATTCTCTTCTCTCTCTTTCAGCTTTCATCTGCTTTTCCATAGCATCTTGAATCTCTCTTGGAGGTAAGATATTTTTAAGTTCTACTCTAGTCACTTTTATTCCCCAAGGATCAGTGGCTACATCTAAAACCGCTCTCATTTTAGTGTTTATTGTATCTCTAGAAGTTAGTGTTGAATCTAACTCTAAATCTCCTATAATATTTCTTAAAGTTGTAGCAGATAAATTTTCAATAGCATTTATAGGGTTTTCAACTCCATAAGTATAAAGTTTTGGATCTGTTATTTGAAAATATACAACTGTGTCTATTTGCATAGTTACATTATCTCTTGTAATAACTGGTTGAGGTGGAAAATCAAAAACTTGTTCTTTTAAAGAAACTTTTTTAGCTATCCTATCTATAAAAGGAACTAAAATTTTAAGTCCTACGCCCCAAGTACCATGATAAGCACCTAATCTTTCTATTACATAGGCTTGAGATTGTGAAACTATTCTAAGACTTGTAGCAAGTATAAATATTATTAAAACAATAAAAATCAGTGAAAACATTTTATCCCCCTTCTAAAAATCGTATTTGGCAATATAATTAGAGTATAACTCATATTTTATCAATGTACAATATAAATCCAGAATTACTTTAGTCATTCTATAAAACACTTGCATTATTCTAATTATTAGTATATAATATTTTAATATAGATTTACAAAAAAAACTAAATTTAAGTGTTTACTGACCCCCACTTTTTGGAAAAAAATTCAGATTGTTAGGGGTCTTTTTATTTGCAATTTTTTATGTGAGGTGATTTTAGTGATTAAATTTTTAAAGAATTTTAAAAAGGAAAAAGATTTTTATAAAACTCTTTTTTGGATTACAGCTCCTATTGTACTTCAAAGTTTTATAGCTTCTTCTATCAATATGTTGGATACTCTTATGATTGGAAAAGTTGGAGAAATTGAACTTGCTTCAGTTGGAATAGCTAATCAATTCTATTTTCTTTACAGTCTTACAATTTTTGGAATAAGTGCTGGTGTAGGAGTTTTTAGTGCTCAGCTTTGGGGTAAAAAAGATGATAAAAATATAAAGAAAACTTTAGGTCTTGGACTCATGATTGGAGGAGTTGTTGCTTTAGTTTTTACTTTAGTAGCTCTTTTTATTCCAGAACAAATAATTTCAATTTTTAATAAAGAAACTAAAGTTATAGAAAATGGAAGTAGTTATTTGATAATTGCAGCTCTAAGCTATATTTTCACGATGGTTTCTTTTAACTATGCATCTGTTTTAAGAAGTGTTGGAAACTCTTCTCTTCCAATGTGGTCAAGTATTGGAGCATTAGTTATAAACGGAACTTTGAACTATGCACTTATTTTTGGTAATTTTGGATTTCAACCTATGGGAGTTAAAGGAGCTGCAGTGGCTACCCTTATAGCTAGAGCAATCGAAGCACTACTCATAGTTATTATTGCAACTCTTAAGGAAAAAACTTTAAGAGGAAAAATTTCTGATTTCTTAGGAGCTGAGAAATCTTTAAAAGAAGGTATGTATAAAACTGCTATGCCTATTGTTCTCACTGATATCTGTTGGGGATTAGGAAATGTTGCTTATGCTGTTGTCTATGGAAGAATAGGCACTGGAGCTACTGCAGCAGTACAAATATCCTCTACTGTTTTAAACTTTTTCTTTATAGCAGTTTATGGCTTAGCTGTTTCAGCTGTAGTTATGGTTGGAAATGAAATTGGAGCTGGAAGAGAAAAAGAAGGAATGGAAGTTGCTGGAAAAATCTCAGCTATTACTTTGGTAATCGGTGGATTTTTAGCTATTATTTTAAGTGGTAGTGCCCCTTATATACTTGAACTTTTCACTGTTTCTAGTGAAGTAAAAAAATCTGCAATCAACATTTTATATATTTACTCGCTACTTATGATACCAAGAGTCTATACAGTTATACTTATTGTAGGGATTTTAAGAGCTGGTGGAGATAATAAATATGGTTCTATTGTTCAAGGTATTACTCTTTGGGGTATTGGTATTCCTCTTGCTTTTATAGGAGCTTTCTACTTTAAACTTCCTGTTTATTATGTAATATCTTTGACTGCTATTGAAGAATTGATAAAATGTTTTGTACTTACTAGAAGATATCGTTCTGGAAAATGGAT
>JBOFFH010000117.1:0-5944 GCA_051648485.1 Fusobacteriaceae bacterium | reverse complement strand
TCAGGAAAAGTTATGAAACCAGCTAAAATAAACACTGGATTCGAAATTCCTGTACCTATATTCGTTGAGCAAAACGAGTGGATTAAAATAGATACAAGATCAAATGAATATGTTGAGAGAATCAAAAGATAATAATATTGATTGAGGTATGGGAAAACTGATAAGGTTTTCCCACTTTTTATTTTATAGAAGTTTTGTTTTTTTTGGAAAATGTGCTAAAATTAATTGAACAGTAATAAAAATATGAGGAAGGAGAAATTATGTCTAAAATTAATGTGGGGGGTCAAGCAGTTATTGAGGGAGTTATGATGCGTGGACCTGAATATCTAGCTACAGCAGTTAGAAAAGCTTCTGGAGAAATAGTTTATAAAAAACAAAAGATAACAGCAGCTAAAAATAAGTTTTTAAAAATACCATTTCTTAGAGGTGGAGTGATGCTCTTTGATGCTATGGTAACAGGGATAAAAGAATTAACGTTTTCAGCTAATGAGTCAGAGGAGAATCACGAAGAGCAACTGACAGACAAAGAAGCAGTAATGACAGCAGTTTTTTCTGTAGGTTTAGGAATATTGTTATTTATAGCTCTTCCATCTTTTATAAGTAATTTTGTATTCAAAGACAATAGAGTGGCATCTAATATTTTAGAAGCTGGCTTTAGATTAGTTTTCTTTGTGCTATATATTTGGCTTATCTCTTTTTCAAAAGAAATAAAAAAAGTTTTTCAATATCACGGAGCAGAACATAAGGTAATCTATGCCTTTGAAAATGATTTGGAACTTACAGTACAAAACAGTCAAAAATTTTCAACACTACATCCAAGATGTGGAACGAGTTTTTTACTTATAGTAATGCTAGTATCTATAATATTTTTTGCAACTATGGATTTTTTTCTTCCAGTACCAGCGACTTTTATTCAAAAGATTTTACTTAGAGTAGGGCTTAGAATTATATGTATGCCTTTAATTGCAGGAATTTCTTATGAACTTCAAAGATATAGTAGTAGACATTTAGAAAATCCTATAGTAAGAATTCTAGCAGCTCCAGGATTAAAACTTCAGACTATCACAACTGAAGAGCCTGAAGATGATCAAGTAGAAGTTGCAATAGTAGCTTTAAAAGCCGCTATAAATGAACCAATTATTGATGCGAGAGAGATAAAATTCTAATTGTGTAAAATAGGAGGAAGGATGAATAGTTATAAATTTTTTAATAATTGCGATTGCGAATTTTTTCCTTGTCACGAAATAAAAAATTCAAAAGAATTCAATTGTTTATTTTGTTACTGTCCACTATATATGCTAAAGAAAGAGTGTGGAGGAAAGTTTAAATACTTGGCCAATGGAATAAAAGATTGTTCGGAATGCGTATTGCCTCATATAAAAGATGTTGGATATGATCACGTTCAAAAAAAAATGATGGAAGTCATAAAAATAGTACAGAATGAGTCTTTAAAAGACTAATAGGCTGCTTAAAAAGAGAGGTAGAACTCTCTTTTTTCATGATTTGGGAGGAATAAAAGGTTGACATAAATGTTTAAAAATAATATACTAGTTAAAGAAAGTTTGACTATTCAGTCAAATAATGGGGGGTATGGATTGGAGAAAAATTTTAAAATAAATAAAAAAGATTTAATAATCAATTCATCAAAGGAATTGATTTTAAAAAAGGGATATAAAAAAACAAGTGTAGAAAATATAACTAGTTATGCTAACATATCTAAAGGAAGTTTTTATACATATTTTAAATCTAAAGATTTATTGTTAATGGAGATAATAAATGAAATATCAGAAGTGATAAAAGAAAATCAAACAGAGTTTTTTATTGCTCCTAAAAAAGATTTAGAAACTACGGTTCTAAAAGTTTTAGAAAAGAGATTTTATTTAGAAAAAGATAGAATAATGAATATTTTATTTCTTATAAATCTAACAAGTAATTTAGAGGCTTTAGGTGAAAAAATAAGAGAAAAGATTATGCTAGCTAAGGAAATATCAGTAGAATTTTGGATGGAAATTATTAAAGAACAAAATGAAGTTCTAAAATTTACAGAAAAGGAAATAAGAGATTATGCTCTTTTGATAGATGAAATAATTTATTATTCTGTAAAAAAAGTTATATTCTATAGTCATGATAAAGGAATTTATATAACAGAGGTATCTGTGGTTAATGATAAAATAGCTTCGCAAGAAACAAAAGAAGAAATAATGTTTTTAAAAAATATAATCATGAATATTTTAAAAGGAGAGAGATAAAAGATGTTGAAAAAAATTATGTTTTTGATGACTTTAAGTACAATTTCAGCCTTTGCAAGAACTCTAACACTGGATGAAGCAATAAATTTAGCTTTAGAAAATGGAAAAGAGATAAAAGTAGCTGAAAAAACCTTAGAGATAGGTAAATTAGATGTAAAAGCAGCCTTTAAAACTGCTATGCCATCAGTAGTTTATACAGGGCAATATCAAGTTGGAGAAGAAACTAGGGATAATTTAGGAAAAGATAGAAAAGGTTCGAGTAAAACTGGTTATACTCAGAGTATTGGAATAACACAGCCTATTTATCAAGGTGGAGCAGTACTTTCAGCATTGAAAGGAGCTAAATTATTTGCAAGTAATGATCTTTTAGATTTTATAGAAACTAAAAGTAAAAACAGACTGAATATAGTAGAACTATATTCAAGAGTGATTCAAAATATGAGAAATTTAGATGCGTTATCTTTTTCTAAAAAACAGTTAGATGCAACTTATGAAAAGCAAAAAGCTCAATTAGATATGAGAATAATAACAAAAACAGATATTCTAAAAACAGAATTTAATCTTTTAGAAATAGAATCTCAAATGATAGGAACTAAAAATAATATAGCGATAGATATGAATGACATAAAGAAAAAATTGAATATTCCTAGTTCTGAAACTTTAACTTTGGTTCCTTTTTCTGTACCGGAAAGTTTGACGTCAGGAATAGATTTTAATAGAGATTTAAATACTGTTAAATTTGAAAGTGTAAAAGCTTTAAAAGCTAAAAACAATGTAGAATTGGCAAGCGTAAATAAAGTAGTAGCAAGATCTGCTATGCTTCCAACTGTAAATGGATTTGGAAAATATGGAACTTTTACAGAAGAAACAAATTTTAATGATACGGCTAGCAAAGCAGAATGGAGAGCAGGAGTGAGTGTAAACTGGAATGTATTTCAGTTTGGAAAAGATTATGACAAATACAAAGCCAGCAAAATAGAAGTAGAGAAAGAAGAAATAAACAAAAGCATCAATGAAGATAATATAGAAATATCTTTAACAACAGCTTATTTAGAATTGATAAGACTTGAAAAAGTTCGTGATTCAAAATATAAAGCTATGCTAGCGGCACAAGAAAACTTTAAATTAGACACAGAGCGTTATAATGTAGGTCTTATTTCAACAGTTGATTATTTACTTTCTGAAACTCAAATGAGAGACTCTATGGTTTCTTACAATGGAACATTAAACGATTATTATGTGGCTTTTGAAAAATATAGAGCATTACTGGTATAAAAAAAGAGATTGGGAGGAAATTAATATGAAAAAAGTATTCTACGGATTATTGGTAGGAGCTATAGTTTTAACAGGTTGTGGGAAAAAAGAAGTAGAATCAGTAAAAGTTGTAGAGCCTAAAAAAATAGTTTCAGCAACAGTAAATAAAAAAGTAGTTACAGATATTTATGAAGGGGATGCGGTAGCAACACCTAAAACTAAAATTGATCATTTAAGTGATAGTGAAGGAACTGTTGTAAAACTTTATAAGCAAAATGGAGATAAGGTTCAAAAAGGAGAGTTGATAGTAACTTTAAGAGATTCTAAAGTTGAGTCAGATTACTTAAGTACTAAAGCTGCTTTTGAATCTGCAAAATCATCTTTTGATATAACTTCAAATAACTTTAAGAAATATCAAAATCTTTATGAAAGACAACTTGTTTCAGAAAGTGAATACCTAGATTATAAAAATAGAAAAACAGATGCAGAAGGAAATTACTTAGCTAAAAAAGCTAATTTAGTAGATGCACAGGATAAATTTAAGAAATTAAATAGAACCGCTGAAACAAATGGAATAGTAGGAAATCTATTCTTGAAAGAAGGAAATGAAGTAAAAACAAAAGATAGACTGTTTACAATTATAGATGAAACAGAGATGGAGATATCTTTAGATTTTCCTGGAAAATGGTTCTCTAAAATTAAGTTAGGAGCAGAAACTACTGTTAAAGTGAGTGACTTATCAGATAAAGAATTTAAAGGGTATATTAAAGAAATAAATCCGGTTGCAGATTCAGAAACTAAAAAATATAAAGTTAAATTAGGAGTTCCTAATATAGATGTGACTAATTCTGGAAATGTTATGAAAGATGGAATGTATATAAAAGCCAATATTCCAGCTGGAGAAAGAGAAGTTTTAACAGTTCCACAACAAGGTGTATTTGTTAGATCTTTACAAAGTTATGTATTTTTAATTTCAAATGGTATAGCAAAAAGAATAGAGGTAACACCGGGAACAATAGCTGCACCATTTATTGAAATAACTTCAGAAAAGATAAAACTAGGAGATAAAATAGTAGTAGACGGAATTTTTGGGCTAGTAGACGGAGATAAAGTTCAAGAAATACAATAAAAATAAGAGGTGAAAATAGATGACATTAGCTGGAATTTCCATACGTAGACCAGTAGCCACAACAATGTTTATGATATCTATGATATTCATAGGTTTCGTAGCACTGTTAACTTTAAAAACTGAGTTACTACCAAATATAAATATTCCTATAGTAACAATAGAAACAAAATGGTCAGGAGCTGTTCCTGAAGATATAGAAAGTCAAATAACAAAAAAAATAGAAGATGTACTTCCAAGTGTAGATGGAATAAAGAGAATTCGTTCTACGTCAGCTTTTGCAACTTCAGTAATAGTTGTAGAATTTGATTATGGAGCAGATATAGATGTTAAAAAAGGGGATATCCAAAAAGAGATCGATACAATTAAAGGAGATCTTCCAGGCAGTTCAGATGACCCTGTAGTAAAGAAAAAGCAAGCAGGAATGGGAGTTTTAACTATGCAGTTAATAGCTTCAGGCCCTAACTTGGTAGAACTTAACACTTATGTAGATGAATTTATAAAGCCAAGACTTGAAAGAATACAAGGAGTAGGTTCTGTTGATGTAGCAGGAACTTCTGATAAGCAGATTCAAATTCAATTTGACACTGATAAATTGGCGGCTTATGGGATGACTCCCACAGAGCTTTATAACCAAATAAAATCATCGAGTATAAATCTTCCGTTAGGAGTGATCCAAACAGGTGGAAAAGAAGTTGTTGCAAGATTTTTAGGTGAACTTAATAGTTTAGATGATTTTGAGAATATGATTCTTAAAAGTGGTGGAAAAACTTTAAGACTAGGAGATGTAGCAGATGTAGCTTTAACTTCTGAGGATCAAGATTCTATAACTTTAAGAAATGGAAAAAATGCAATAAGTTTAGGAATAAACAAATCAGCAAAAGGAAACACTTTAGATATAAATGCAGCTGCAAAAAAATCTTTAGAAGAATTAAAAGTATATGCACCACCAGGTGTTGAAATAGCAGTAGTTTTGGATAACTCAGAAAGTATAGATTCAGCAATTTCAGGAGTTAAAGGAAATGCAGCTTCAGGACTTATACTGGCGACAATTGTACTTATGTTTTTCTTGAAAAATATAAGAGCTACAATGCTGATTTCGTTGGCACTTCCAATATCTATAATGTTTACTTTCGTTTTCCTTTATTTTCAAGGAGTAACAATAAATCTTATATCTCTAATGGGACTTTCTATTGGAGTTGGAATGCTTACAGATAACTCGGTTGTTGTTATAGATAATATTTATAGACATATGACAGAGATGAAAAAATCAGTAAGAGATGCTTCTGAACAGGGAGCTACAGAGGTTACAGTG
>JBOFFH010000116.1:0-8708 GCA_051648485.1 Fusobacteriaceae bacterium | reverse complement strand
TTATTCTCTATGTATCTAGAATAAGAGAAGTGAACCATATCAGGGTAGTTACAGAATAAAACAAACTTTGGTGGAGCAGCAGATATTTGAGTAGCATAGTTTATCTTAATCATGTGTCCTTTTCTTGTAGGTGGTGCATTCATCATTATTGCATCTTTTATTACACTGTTTAGAAGTCCTGTAGATATACGCTTAGTATATTCATCAAAGACTTTATCAGCTTGCTCTAAAAGTTTAGACGTACGTTGACCTGTTAAAGCTGAAACAAATTCGATTGGAGCGTAACTAAGGAATGGTAATTCAGCTAAAAGATATTCTCTCATCTTTTTCATTGTTCCATTATCTTTAGTTACTAAATCCCATTTATTTACAACAATAATAATTGGTTTTTTTTCTTCGAAAGCTATACCTGCTATTCTTTTATCTTGCTCTGTAAGTCCTTCTTCACCATCTAGTATCCAAAGACAAACATCAGCACGCTTTATAGTTTTTATTGCACGAAGAACAGAATAGTACTCTAAACTTTCTTCAATTTTTGATTTTCTACGGATACCAGCAGTATCTACCAGAGTATATTTTTCTCCATTAAACTCAATAAGAGTATCTATTGCATCACGAGTAGTTCCTGCAATTTCACTTACTATTGTACGCTCTTCTCCTGAAAGCCTGTTAACTAAAGAAGATTTTCCAGCATTAGGTCTTCCTATTATAGCTAATCTTAATGAATCTTCAGCCTCTTCTGGGATATCAATAGTTTTAATAAGACTTGCAACTATATCTAGCATATCTCCAAGATTCATCTTGTGCTCTCCTGAGATTGCAATAAGATGTTCAAATCCTAAAGACCAGAAATCATAGATATCATCTTTTTGAGAATGATAATTATCTATTTTGTTTACACAAAGAAGTACAGGTTTATTTTTCTTTCTAAGTATATAAGCTATTTCTTCATCAAGTGGATTTACTCCTGCTTTTCCATCTACTATAAAAAGAATTACATCTGCTTCGTTCATAGCAACTTCAGCTTGTTGTTTGATTTTAGTCATCATAAAATCATTATTTCTTGGCTCTAGACCTCCTGTATCTACTAATACGAACTCAGTTCCGTTCCATTCAGTTTCTCTATACAGTCTATCTCTTGTAACACCTGGCATATTGTCTACAATAGCCACTCTGTCTCCTACTAACTTATTGAAAAGTGTTGATTTTCCAACGTTAGGTCTTCCTACTACAGCAACAATTGGTTTCAAATTATTACCTCCTATATGTTTTTTTTATTTTACTATCTCTATCTTTATCCACTATAACATCTTTTTGCTTTTGCTTTCTATTTGTATCTTTCTCTACAAAAAGCTTTTTTCCTGTAAAAGGATCTACTTCTGTATAATACATCAAAGTAGAATAAGTTGAAGGTGTTGGAGTGAAGATTTGAACCTGTTCAGGATTTAGTCTCAGCTCTTGAGATGCAAATCTTTTTAGGTTATTCATCTCTTTGTCATCACATCCTGGATGAGCTGCAATTAGATAATACGTTAAAAATTGCTTTTTATCCAGTTTTTTATTTATTTCATAAAAACGATTTTTAAACTCTGTTAAATAATCTTTTCCTCTTTTTCCCATAAGATTCAGAATTTTATTTTCTGTATGTTCTGGGGCAATTTTCATCTGTCCAGATACATGTTCTTTTATAAGGTCCTCTAGGTATATTGTACCACATTTTTGATCATCTAGTATTAAATCATAACGAATTCCTGAAGCTATAAATATTTTTTTTATACCTTCTATATTTCTCAGTTTTCTAAGAAGTTTTATTTGTTTGTCATGATTCAGTGGAAGTACATCACAAGATGCAGGATACAAGCAACGCTTATTTGGACAAGCACCTTTAGTTATTTTTTTCTTGCACTCTATTCCATACATATTGGCAGTAGGGCCACCAACATCTGATATATAGCCTTTAAAACCTTTAGTTTTCACTATACCATTCACTTCATCAATTATAGAGCTTTCACTTCTAGAAGTTACTGTTCTTCCTTGATGAACTGCTATTGCACAGAAATTACACTCTCCATAGCAACCTCTGTGAGTTGTTACTGAAGTTTTTATAGTTTCTAAAGCCCTTACTTCTCCATCTTTAGCATAATAAGGATGGACAGCTCTTTCAAACTCCATGCCATAGATTTCATCCATCTCTTTTTCACTAAAGAATTCTCCAGGAGGATTTTGAATATAATATCTATCTCCATGCTGCTGATTCAATCCCTTAGCTGTTATCGGATCGCAGTTTAGATAAAATAGTTCAAAAGCTTTTACAAACTCATCTTTATTTTCTTTACAAAGCTCAAATGATGGAATGTCTAAATAGTCAGCTTTTTTCTCTTTAGAAATATAAGCTAAACCTCTGATATTTCTCCACTCTTCACCATTTCTCAAAGCTTCAGAAAGTTGGAGCATAGATTTTTCACCCATTCCATAAGAAAGTATATCTGCTTTACTATCAAACAAAATAGAACGACGAAGAGAGTTACTCCAAAAATCATAGTGCACAACTCTTCTCAAACTTGCTTCTATTCCACCTATCACTACAGGAATTCCAGAGTTTTTAAAATATCTTTTTATAAGATTAGTATAAACCATTGTAGCCCTGTCTGGACGACGATTATTTTCTCCACCTGGAGTAAAATCATCTTTTTGACGCTTTTTTTTCGTAGCTGTGTAATTAGCTACCATAGAATCCACACAACCAGATGAAACTCCCCAAAAAAGTTTAGGTTCTCCAAGTCTAGTTATATCCAATTCATTTTCAATGTTTGGCTGAGTTATTACTCCCACTTTAAAACCATGTTTACTGAGCCATTTTCCTATTACTGCCATTCCATTGTAAGATGAATCTATATAGGTATCACCTGATACCAGTATTATATCCAACTTATCCCAACCTAATTTTTTTACCTCTTCCATTGTAGTTGGTAAAAACATTTATATCACCGTTTTCCTTTATTTGGTTATTAATCTTCCATACTTTGAGTTGCTGCCATTAAAAATGGAACTATTTGTTTTTTACGAGAAACAACACCTTCTAGCCAAGATGAATTGTTTTCAACTTTTACATTGAAAGCTCTTTCAACTATTTCTGGAAATTCTCCTATAACTATGGCTAAAGAACCTGAATTTACAATATCTGTTATAACTAAAATAGATAAAGAATATTTTTGTTCTTCTAATTCTTTTTTCATCTCAATTTGAATTTCTTCTTTTCTTTTTAAAACTCCTTCTATATCTACAGTGTTAACTTGAGCAATAGCTATATTATAACCATTCATACTGAATTCTTTCATATCGGCATGTAGTATCTCGCTAGCACTCATATCTTCTAGTGAAGTTCCTGCTATTAGCATTTCCATTCCATATTTTTCACAATCATTTATTTCAGCTATAACTGAAAGTTCTTGTGCAGCCAATTTATCTTTTTCAGTACATGTTGGAGATTTAAAAAGTAACGTATCAGATAAAATTGCACTTAACATCAGTCCAGCCACTTTTTTTTCTGGAACTATTTTAGCTTCTTTATATAAATCATAGATTAATGTACAAGTACAACCAACCGTTTCAGCATATATTTTAACAGGTTCATTAGTTTCAAAATTTCCAAATTTATGATGATCTACAACTTGAACTATTCTAGCATCTGAAATTCCGTCTACAGATTGAGATTTTTCATTGTGATCTAAAAGAACTATTTTTTTTCTTGTAAAATTGATTAAATTTTTTGTACGAATAGTTCCATAAACTTCTCCGTTTTTGTCAACTACTGGAAAATTAGATTGGTTACTTTCTTTCATTGTATCTTTTATTTCGTGTAAAAAATCATCTGTTTTAAAACTATAAAAATTACTAGTTCTCATAATAGAGTTTATAGAAATAGACTGACTTATAAGTCTTATTGTTTTAAATAGTGGTGAATGCACACGAACTATTGCACAATCACTTCCTGTGCGTGGACTTATAAAGTCTGAAGCTTCACAACAAACTATTATCACAGAAGCTCCTGCTTGAATAGAACGATCTATTGAATCAACCATACTAGTCGTTACAACTATATCACCCTTAACTATATTTGCAATCTCAGATACCGCTTTTAAAGTTCCTGTTATTGGACCTTTTGGATATTTACCACTTATTACTATTCCATTTATTACTGATTTTAGATTTTCATAGGTTGTACCGTATTTTGAAAATAGGTCTTCATGATCTAAATTTAAATATGTATTAGCTATATCTGAAATATGTATCATACCTTTTAGATGTCTTTTTTTATCCACTACTGGAAGACTCGAAATATTTTCTTCTGTCATTATATCCAAAGCTTCTTTCAAAGAGTTATGTTGATCGATTGTTTTTTTCTCAACTCTTGTCAAATCTGAAATTTGGGCACTTACTGTTTTTAAAAGCGCAGGAAGTGGAGCTCTAAATTTTTCTAAAATAAATTTAGTTTCTTTAGAAACTTCCCCTAACCTATATGGTTTAGTTGCTTCCCCTTGAAATATTTTTAAAGCTGAAAAAGCTATTGCTGAACAAATTGAATCAGTATCTGGGTTTTTATGTCCAAAAGCTAATATATGATCCATTCTCTCCTCCTCCTAAGTGTATTATTTTATTACTAGATATTATAACATTTTTTTTGAAATGGAACAACATAAAAAACGCCAGGATTTTTGTTTCCTGACGTTTACTTTTTTTTATTATAATTTTCTTGCTCCATCTCCAACTTTAGCCACATAAAAATGAGCTTTAAGCTTTGTAGCTTCTGTATATTTTTTTCCTACATATTCGATAAACTCATCTATGCACTCATCTTTTACAAGAGCCACTGTACATCCACCAAATCCAGCTCCTGTCATACGTGCTCCTATAACTCCTGGTGCTTGCCAAGAAGCTTCTACAAGTGAATCTAGTTCTATTCCTGTTACTTCATAATCATTTTTTAAAGAGACATGAGACTCATTCATAAGCTTTCCAAATCCAGCCAAATCTCCAGCATTTAATTTTTTCACAGCATCTAAAACTCTCACATTTTCTGTTACAGCATGACGAGCTCTCGTTAAACTTTCTTCTGATTTTATTTTATCTTTAACTTTGTCAAATTGTTTTATATCCAATTCACAAAGATATTTTATTTCTACTCCAGCCTCTTGAAGATCTGACACTGCATCCTCACAAGAAGTTCTACGCTCATTGTATTTAGAATCAGCCAATCCTCTTTGCTTGTTTGTATTAGAAATAACTATTGAAGCTCCCTCTAAAACTAATGGTGCATATTTGTACTCTAAAGTATCACAGTTTAAAAGTATTGCGTTGTCTTTTTTTCCCATTCCAACTGCAAACTGATCCATGATTCCACAATTTACACCTATAAATTGATTTTCAGCTTTTTGAGAAAGTTTTACTATCTCTATCATATCTATTTTTAAATTGAACTCATCTCTCAATATAGTTCCCATAAGAACTTCAAGAGATGCTGAAGAAGATAGTCCTGCTCCATTTGGTATATTTCCAAAGACAAGAATATCCAGTCCTGTTTCAATTTTATATCCCATGTCCAAAAGCATTTTTAAAACACCTTTAGGATAGTTAACCCAGTTGTGAGTAGGATTGTTTTCTAACAAATCCAAGTCGAACTCAACTATTCCTACTTTTTCAAAGTTCATAGAATACATTCTAAATTTTCTATCCTCTCTTTTTGCCACTACTGCATAAGTTCCAAAATCTAGTGCACAAGGAAAAACATATCCCCCGTTATAATCTATATGTTCTCCTATCAAGTTTACTCTACCTGGAGAAAAGAATAACTCAAGATTTTTTGATTGGTTTCCTAAAATTTTATTAAAGCTGTTAAATAATTTTTCTTTCATAATATCCTCCTAAATTGAACGTAATGAATTCATAAATTTGTTGAATCCCGCTACACCTTTTTCATCTCTTTTATATACTCCTGCATGCTCTAAAACAGTTGAAAATCTATTTCCTATTTCAGATTTTAATATTTCTTCGATCTCTTTTTCACTTTTAGTTTTTACATTTTCATATTTAGCTAAAATCTCTTTAATCCAATTTAAATGTTTATTCAACTCTGGATTTTTTTCTATTATTTCCAATGAGTTCTCACATTTTAAAGATGAAATTAAAGCTCTCATCTCATCTTTTAATCTTCCAGGAAGAACAGCTAACCCCATAACTTCGATAAGACCAATGTTTTCCTTTTTAATATGGTGAACTTCACTGTGAGGATGGAAAATTCCCATTGGATGCTCATCACTTGTTCTATTGTTTCTTAAAACCAAATCCATCTCATACTTTCCATCAATCATACGAGCTATTGGTGTTACTGTATTGTGTGGTGTAGATTCTGTAAAACTATGAATCTCTAATTCATAGTCACTGTAATTTTTCCAAGCATTCAAAATCTTTTCACTAGCCTCTACTATTTCATCTCTATTTTTTCCACTAATTCTTACAACTGACATAGGCCACTTTACTATTCCACATTTTATATCTGGATAATTTTGTAGTTTAAACTCTTTTTCCAATTCTGATTTAGCCATTGGGAAATCATGATTTCCTCCTTGGAAGTGATCATGACTCAAGATTGAACCTCCAACTATTGGAAGATCTGCATTAGAACCTATAAAGTAATTAGGTAAAAAATCTACAAATTCTACGAGTCTTTCAAAACTTTTTTTCTCTATTTTCATTGGTCTGTGCTCACCACAAAAAAGTATTGCATGTTCGTTGTAGTAAACATATGGAGAGTATTGCAAAAACCATTCTTCTTTTGTTAAAGTTACTGGTATTATTCTATGATTTTGTCTAGCTGGATGATTAACTCTTCCTGCATATCCTACATTTTCATAGCAAAGTAGACATTTCGGATAAGAAGATGCTGGCATACTTCTCTCTCTTATTATATCTTTAGGATCTTTTTCTGGTTTTGAAAGATTTATTGTGATCTCTAAATCTCCATATTCAGTGTTTGAATACCAGTGCATATTTTTATTTATTCTATCCATTCTTATGTAGTTAGTTTGTTTAGAAAAATTGTAATACTCTTTAGCTGCAATTGCTGGAGAAGTTTCATGTTTTTTCATAAATTTATTTATTACAACAGATGGTGAAGGTGTTATATGTCCCATTATTTCTGTATCTAAAAGCTCTCTATCTATTAAACTATCTGAAATTATCTCTTTTTCAACTGCCCAGTTAGTTATAAAATCTAATATTTCATGAATCTGTATTTCAGGTTTTAAAACTGACTCTTCTTCAGAAAAACTATCCATTTTCAAAGATTTTAAAATGCCATTTTGAGCCACTATTCTATCGTATTTCCCTATTAATTTATTCTCTATTCCGTAGTTTAAAACTGCTGTAATTGCTGAATATATAGTTGTCATATCCTTCTCCTCAGTACATATTAATTCATTATAGTTTTGGTTCTATTGTGTAGCTAAACTCCAAGGCTTTTTCTGAATTTATCAGATACTCTTCGTGAGTTGTAGCACCCCAAGAGTCATCTCCTCCTACACCCATTTGAATCTTGTTTATATTCAATACTGTATAATTAACTTTTGGAAGATCTGCATGATGGTATGCACTTTCTAGTTCATGAGCTGTATAAGGCAGTGCACTGAACTCCATATTTTCAGAAGTTATTTTTAATCCCATTCCGCTTTTATCAGTTATTGTAAACCATCTTACATCTGTATGATTTCCACATTCTTGAGGAATTACATATTGGCTCAACTCATCTTTTACATCTCTTTTAAAAGTTCCTAATTTAGCTCCGTGCTTTCTATCTATATAACTTTCTTCTGGTCCATTTCCATAGAACTCTATTTGATTGTATTCCATAGGAATTTTAAAAGTAGTTCCATAAACCGGCATCTCTGCCAATCCTTCATAACCACTATATTTCATCGTTACCACTATTTTTCCAGTACATTCAACCGCATACTCCACAGTACATTGAGAAGCTGGAACTGTTGGTAGGTCATAGACATAAGTTACTAAAGCTTTATTTTCTGCTTCTTCTAAAGTTACACTAGAGTGCTTTGCATAAAGAGAAGCTATTTTCCACTGAGCAGCTCTGTAGCCTAGTTTATTTCCCTTATCATTATCAGTTAAAGCTCTCCAAAAATTAGGCATAATAGGTGCTTTGATATACTCTTTTTCTAAATATCTCATAGAGATTATAGATCCGTACCCTTTAGAGAAAATATGGTGGAATCCCTCTCCTTTTACACCTATATTTACATCACAATCTTCAACTTTAAAATCTTTATTTTCAAGAGTTTTTGTAATTTCTTCTATTTTATAAATATATTGTCCAAAGGCAACTTCATGTCCCATTAAAGCATAGTTTCTAGATTCTTTTAAATTTAAAGTAACTTCCACAAGGTACTCTCCTGACATTTTGAATTCTGGTATTTCTAATTTGAATTCACCATCATTCAGTGGTTTTAAATTTAGAACTGTTGTTTTATTAAAAATTTCTATTCCATCTTTTAATACTCTGTATATTGTATTATAACTGTTTATGTCTGTAAATAAACTTCTATTTTTTATCACTACACTATTTTTATTAGGGAATATTTTATAGTCACTAAATAACCCTTTAACTTCTTGCATTTTAGGAGAAGGTTTTCTATCTCCAT
>JBOFFH010000115.1:0-14888 GCA_051648485.1 Fusobacteriaceae bacterium | reverse complement strand
TTTTTTTATAAAACTATTCCTCTATAATTTCATAACCTAATTCACGAGCTAATATTCTTCCTGTTATTTCTGAAAGCTCACCTGTCATCTCTACACAGTGATCAATATGCTCACTACTTCCTACACTTTTTCCATTGATTAAAATTTTACAACAAGCCACTTTATATTTTTTAGTAAAGTTTTCGTATAACTCTTTCGAAAGTTCCATAGCTTTTTTCACTTCTTTTCCTCCTGCTACTTCTCTTCCAAAAAACATAGATATAGCCATAACACCACCGTTTACAGCTCCACAAGTGCACATGCTTCCACCTATCCCCATTGGAAAACCAGAAGACAACTTTATTGCTGCATCACCTAAAGGTGCATTAAAATAGTCTACAATAACTTTCACTACTGCTTCAGAACAATAAAACTCTCTATTTCTGTAATATTGCTCAGCTTCTTTTCTAAGAGAAACTATTCTTATCTTTCCATCTCTATATAACTGTTTCTTTTCTTTTTTAGCAAAAAATCTTCTTAGCATAATTTCACCTCTTATTTTTTATTCCTATTTTTTTCAAACTTCAAATATATTTTATCATACAATTTCATAATCAGTCCGAATATTAGTAGTGGAAATAAAAATATTTTTCCTAAAATAGAGGATATGTCAATTTTTTTATTTTTTAAATTTTTCATTTTTTTCCTTTTTGAACTATTATTATTTTTTATACTTTTTATTCAAAGCTTTCAATATTGAATAAGTTTCTAAATCCATTATTCCGTCTGTTTTATCAGGTCTGAAATGATGTTGGAATGCATAAACTACTTTTTCTGACTTTTCACTCCAATTTTCTTCAATATCTATGTCATAACCATATTTTTTTAATTCACCCATCAAACTTGCTGGTGTTTCAGAAAGAAACAATTCTGAATTATAGAAAAATTTCTTATCATTTTGGTCATACCAAACTCCAATTTTATGTTGATCATAAAGTTTTTTCCAGGGAAATTTAGGACCTGGATCAAACTTTCTTTGAGGAGCAATGTCACTATGCCCCAATATATTTTTATCATCTATTTCATACTTTTCTTTGAGTTTTTTTACCAAAAACGCTACCTTATCAATCTGATATTGATCAAAATTGTAAAAATGGTCTGCAGGTCTCAAATTATTTCTATTTCCATAAGTTTTTCCATATTTAATGTTTGTATCGTATCCTAAATTTACTATCTCTATTCCTATAGAAGAGTCATTTAAATTTGTTCTTCCATTCCAGCCACTACTTCCTGCATGCCAGGCTCTTTCCAAATCTGGAACTAAAGAATAGATAGGATCTTTTTTTTGGGAAGTTATCAAATAATGAGAACTCACATTTTTCCCTGTAAGAGCTCTTATAGAAACTTCATCCCCTATAGCGGTGTAGTGAAGTATAATAAATCTGATACGACTATTTTTTGCTTTAGCTACATAAGTAGTATCATCTATTTTATAAGATTGTTTACCTAACCTCAAATTTTTACCTGAACAACCAAATAAAATCAAAGATAATAATACAATCGATATCTTTTTCATATTTTATCAACACCTTATTTTTTATATTAAATATCAATAAAATTATACTATAAATTTATTAATAAAACAATGTTATTCTTAAATAATTAATATTTAATTTCACTAAAAAATCTTTTAAAACAACAAAAAAAAACAACCTCTAATGAGGTTATTTTTTCAACAAATCTCTTATCTCTTCTAAAAGTTTTACATCTTTAGGATCTTCTTTTAACACTTCTTCCTTTTGTTTTTCAGCCACCATTCTTTTTTTCATTGCTTCAACTAATTTTATAAACATATACACAGATATGGCGATTACTAGAAAATCTATTCCTGTTTGAATGAAATTTCCATAGTTTACAGTTAAAGCAGGAATATCACCATTAGCTTCTTTCAAAACAAAAACTAGATTTCTAAAATTGATTCCTCCTGTAAAAATTCCCAAAAAAGGCGTAATAATATCTGCAACTAACGAAGCAACTATTTTTGAGAAAGCTGCCCCTATAATTATTCCTATTGCCAGATCGAATGCATTTCCTTTTGTTATAAACTCCTTAAAACCTTTAAACATATATACCTCCTGATATTTTTATTGTCAGAGATATATACGTAACTTTCTTATTTTTTCTTTTTTCTTTTTTCTGAAATTTAGTTAAAATTTATAACTTTTCAGTAGCTTTTACAAACTCCTCATAAGTTATGCTATATCTATTTAGTTTAGAAAGTAACTGCTTGGCATTAGAATAACCTATGTGTAGCTCTTTCCCCAAAATTTCTCTTCTATTTTTAGAATCTAATCTTCCTGTTAAACCATTATCTATTAAGTCTTCTATTTTAAAAGTTTCAATCACATTTTCTAAAACTTCCATTTTAGCAGTTTCCAAAGCTCTCAATATCGCCTCTGGAGTTGCATTTTCAACTCCTACATCTCCTGCCTTGCTTCCCTCTTCACGAGTTATATATGCATTTTTACTTTTAGGGTAACGAGCACTTATAGCTCTTCTTATCTGCTCTCCTGCATGATCTGGATCTGTTAAAATAATAAGTCCATTGTTTTCATAAGCTTTTTGAAGCCTGTCTAAATTAGAACCTTTTCTTACTGCGAATCCATGCACAGCTATCATTTCGGCATCTACTGCCATTTTTACTGCTGAAATATCATCTCTTCCCTCTACTACTATTACTTCTTTTATTTTTTTTTTCAACTTGAATCTCCCGTTACTTTGTATTCTTATAAAAATATCTTAAAAAGTTTTTTAAATCTACTGAAACATATTCCCAAGTATGTTTTCCATCTTTATAAATATATGCCTTAAAATCATAGTTATGTTTTTTAAGCCTTCCAACACTGTCCAACCACTGTTGGAGCATTAAATATGGAGCTTTATCCTCTGAACCTACACTAGCATAAAACTTTACTTTTTCATGGTCTTTCTTTGGAGTGGTTTTCAAAATTGTGTAAGGGTCTTGTTTCAAAATAACTCTTCCTTGAGAACCAAAAACTCTTACAAAATGTTGTTGGTCAAAATTTTTAAATACGAATTTTGGAACATAGACATATCTAAAGATATTGAAAACTCTTTTATTCATTATCATTCTAACAAGGCTTATAGCTCCTGAGATACTTCCTATTACTTGAAATTTATCTAAGTTGTGAAGACCTAATCTAAAAGCACCATAGCCTCCCATTGAAAAGCCTACTATTCCAAATTTGGCTTCTGGATACTCATCTTTTAGTTTTTCAAAAAGTTCCTTGGAAAAAAATTCTTCATATCTAAAATTACTTTCATGATAAAAATTACTGTACCAACTTTCTCCGCTGTATCCTGAATTAGGTACGATTAAAACCATCTCTTCTATTTGCTTTTTTTTTAAAAGATAATGATAATTTTCAATAAGTTTTCCTCTTTTATACCAATCTTCTTTACAATCTCTGATTCCATGAAGAAGAATTAAAACTCTTTTTATCTTATTTTTTTCGAATCCCTTTGGCAAAAATTCATCGTACTCCATAATTTCTTTTGTATATTCACTTTTAACTTTTACTGTCTCCATATTTAAAATTTCATCTATTTCAAATTTTTCAGGAGGTTTTTCCATATTGCTAAAAGTTTCTAAAATATATGTAACTTCAGGATTTTTTATAATTCTTTTGAATTTTCTACTTAAGTTCTCTCTTGTTATATATAAATAAAAAGAGAGAACTATCAGTATTATAATAATTGATACCCCCACTTATGTTCTCTCCCTTTTCTCAATTGTAAAAAACTCTACTTTTTAAAAATCTGCACTTTTTGGAGTTCTTGGAAATGGTACTACGTCACGAATGTTTGTCATACCTGTTAAGTACATCATCATTCTTTCAAATCCTAATCCATATCCTGAATGAGGAAAACTTCCATATTTTCTTAAATCTAAATAAAAACCATAATCCTCTTTGTTCAGTTTCATCTCTTCCATTCTAGCTTCTAAAAGCTCTAATGAGTCTTCTCTTTGAGAACCACCTATTATTTCTCCTATTCCTGGAACGAGAAGATCCATAGCTCTTACAGTCTTTCCATCCTCATTCATTTTCATATAAAAGGCTTTTATATCCTTTGGATAATTGATAAGGAATACTGGCTTTTTGAAATGCTCTTCAGCCAAGAATCTTTCATGCTCACTTTGCAAATCTATTCCCCATTTAACTTGATAGTCGAATTTCTTTCCTGAGTTCAGAAGTATCTCTATTGCATCAGTATAGCTAAGTTTAGCAAAATCATTATTCAACACATTATTTAATTTCTCAAATAATCCTTTTTCTATAAATTGATTGAAGAATGCCATCTCTTCAGGACATTTTTCCATTACGTATTTAATGATATATTTCACCATTTTTTCAGCTAAATCCATATTAGCTTCTAAATCAGCAAAAGCTATTTCTGGCTCTATCATCCAAAATTCTGATGCATGTCTTGAAGTGTTAGATTTTTCTGCTCTAAATGTAGGTCCAAAAGTATAAACATTTTTAAATGCAGCACAATACGTTTCTACATTCAGTTGTCCACTCACTGTTAAATTAGTTTCTTTTCCAAAGAAATCTTTAGATGTATCTATAGCTCCTGTTTCTGTTTTAGGAACATCATTTAAATCTAAAGTTGTTAAACGAAACATCTCTCCAGCACCCTCTGCATCTGAACCAGTTATAATTGGAGTGTGTACATACACAAATTCATTTTCTTGGAAAAACTTATGAATTGCATAAGCTAAAACTGAACGTACACGGAATACTGCTGAGAAAGTGTTTGTTCTTGGTCTTAAATGTGCAATAGTTCTCAAATATTCAAAAGTGTGACGTTTGTTTTGTAATGGATAATCCAAGTGAGCTTTTTGATAAACTTCAACTGTTGTAGCTGTAATTTCAAATTTTTGTCCTGCTCCTTGTGACTTTATTACTTTTCCAATTACTTTTACAGTAGATGAAATAGATAAATGAGATATTTCTTCAAAATTCTCTAAACTGCTTTCAAAAACAACTTGAACTCCATTGAAAAAAGAACCGTCATTTAATTCAATAAATCCAAATTGTTTTTGGTCTCTTATTTTTTTTACCCAACCAGATAATACTACTTCTTCTCCTAGATACTTTTCAAAGTTAGAGTACAACTCTTTTACTGTAACGTTTTTCATATTTATCTCTCCTATTCTGGCAAATTTCCAGTTTTTTTTATTTTTTTTCTTCCATTTTGTCAGCATCTACTATTTTTATATTATCTAGATGACCTTTGACTTGATTTTTAAATTGTTCTATATAAAGCTTTCTGTGATGCTCACGTTCTTTTTGCTCTTGGTCTGTAAGTTCTCTTACTTTGGCTAAAGCAGAATAATAATTTACTTTTTCAATTATGTGTTTCATTTCCATCTTTATACCTCTCTATTCCTCTTGATTTTAACATAAAATATTATACTCTATCTTTAACTGTTTTGTCAAAGAATACAATAAAAAAAGAGGTTACAACCTCTTTTTTTTACTTCTTATAGAAAAATAGCCCTGTTAAAGTAATACCTATTGCCACTACCATATAAGTAGGTCCGCCTTTTATAGCTGAGTAAACTATATAAATTCCTCCTAAAATAGCTAATATTGGTACTACTGGATACATTGGTACTGTGTACGGTCTTTCTATTTCAGGATATTTTTTTCTCAGAACAAAAACTCCAAAGAATACCAAAAGATAAAAGAAAAAGAACAGTGCCACAGGAATATTAGAAAGAGTGTCAGGGTCTTTCATAGCCCACATAACAAACAAGTATGTAACAGAAACTAAACACATCATCCATGCTGATCTTAAAGGTTGTTCATGCTTGTCATCTATTTTAGAAAAATACTCAGCTTTAGGAAAATGTCCTTCAACAGCTAAAGCGTGTGGAATTTTTGAAGATATTAGTATATTTCCATTCAATCCTCCAAAAGCTGAAATAGTTATACCCAAAAGAATAAGTTTTCCAGAACTTTCTCCAAACAAAAATGCCGCTATATCTCCTAATCCACTTTGAGTCATTATTGTCTCTGCAGGGAAAACTTTGAATATTGCTATGTTTAAAAATGCATAACAAACAGCAACGAATCCTACACCTATTACAATTGCACGTGGAAGCGTCTTTTTAACATTTTTTAAATCTCCCGCTATGGCTCCAACCAAAATCCAACCATCAAAAGCAAACATAACCGGTACCAGTGCCAATCCTAAAAGATGCAAAGTGTTTCCAGAAGTTGCTGTACTAACTGCTTCGCTCATAATCATAGGTTCAGGATTGTTATTTGATAACATTCCAAATACAATTATTGCCACTAATGGTATAAGTTTTATAACTGTGGTTATAGTTTGTATATAGCCTCCACCTTTTTTTGTGTAAATATTCATCACATATAGAAAAAGTGTTGCCAGTATTGCAACTATATATTTTAAGTTTTCTCCTTCTATTCCTAAATAAGCAAAAGCAAACTCTGCAAAATAATAAGCCAAAACTGCAATAAGTCCTGAAGTGTAGATAAAAGTTTGAGCCCATCCTACTAAAAAACCTATTTTATCTCCGTAAAGTTTTCTAATCCAAGCTATCATTCCTCCAGTTTCTGGAATAGCAGCTCCAACCTCTGCTGCTGTAAGACCAGAGAGTATTGCAATAACTCCCCCTATGATCCAAGCTGCTATTGCAAGTTTTGGATTTCCTCCTGCTGCTGCTAAAACCGGTTTAGCTTTAAAAAATATTCCTATTCCAATTACTATTCCAACAACTGTTGAAAGAGCTACTGGAAACCCGTATCTTCCTTCTTTTTTATCTGTGTTCATATTTTCTCCCTTGTTCTATTTTTTTTAAAAACATGTTTGTTTTTAGAATTATACCCATTTTTCTGTAAATTGCAAAGTTTTTTTATTCTTAACTATATTTTATTTTTTATAATTCTTTTATTTATGCTGAGTACAATCCCTATAGCTAAGAATATTGTAAGTAATGAACTACCACCATAACTCATTATTGGCATTGGAATACCAAAAACTGGAAGTATCCCTATAGCAACTGAAATATTTATTAAAAACTGAATGAATATATAACCTGAAATTCCTACTGCTAAAAATTTTCCAAAACTATCTTCACAATCGTTTCCTACTGATTTTAAAAGATTAAACAATCCTAAAAATAGTAAAATAAGAGCTATTAGCCCTAAAAAACCAAACTCTTCTCCAAAAGATGTTAAAATAAAATCTGTATGTATTTCCGGAAGATAGCTATATTTTTGTATGCCATTTCCATATCCTGCTCCTAAAATTTTACCTCTTCCAAAACCAATAAGGGATTGACCTACTTGGTAACCTTTATCTTGATCGTAAATATCATTTATAAGTCCATTTAAAAAACTTTTTACTCTCAGAATTTTATATCCTCCAGTTGATATATCCATATTGTGAATATAACCCATAACTAAAACAACAAAACTTACTATACTAGCTGCTATTTTACCAATCCATTTTAGTTCTATATTTCCCATAAAAACCATAAAAATAAAGATACAAGTATAATGAATAATTGTTCCTAAATCATTTTGTAATATTATTAACAACGAGAAAATAATCAATATTCCTGAATTCATAATAATATATTTCAAATTTTTGTCTTTACTCTTTTCTGTCATACTAAGTCTATGAGACATTAAAATAACAAAAGAAACTTTGAAAATTTCAGCTGGTTGAACACTTCCTATTCCTGGAATTTTTATCCAGCCTATAGCTCCATTTATTTTAGGCACCAATTGTGGAAGTACATTTGCCAATGGAGGAATAGCTGCTAAAACTAGCATACATCCAAACAGTAAAATTTTAGGAATATTTTTTTTTTGGAGAACTTTATAATCTAAAAATCTATAAACTAGAATTGTTAATGTGCCTCCCAATATAAAATATTTAGCTTGAGCCATTAAATACTTATTACCCATACCAACATTGTAAAAACTTGCACTATATATATTTAAAAGACTTATACTAATTAAAACTATAAGTATTCCAACTATATTTCTAGTTCTTCTTTTAGCTCTTCTTTCTCGTGAAATCATTTCTGCTTCTTTTTCTAATTTATTTCTTTGATAGTATATATTTTTTTCTGACATTTTTTATTTTCTCCCTTTTCCTCATTTTTTTCTATATTATAATCCCTATACAGTTTTTTTTCCATTTTTTATTTTGAACTTGCTTTATTGACATTGGAATATTTTAGTGTATAGTTTATATATACGATTTTTATAGGAGGACAACTTTTGAAACAAAAATATAAAATTTTAATTGTGAGTGATATACCTATTTTAAGGAGCTATCCTTTAGATATAGTAAAAAAAATGTGTAAAAACATAGATTTTATACTGGGAGCTGGAGATTTAAGTAACGATTATTTAGATTTTATTTTTTCTATTTCAGATAAAAAACTTATTTATGTAAATGGTAATCATCTATATAATCCTGACCACAATATATCTTTTTGTAAAAATATAGATCAAAACTTTACAAAAATTAAAGGTTTAAAAATTTTTGGACTAGATGGTTCTCCTATTTATTCTTGCAAAGAACATCAATACAGCGAGTTAGAAGTTGGTTTTATGATATTAAAAAATATTTTTTCTTTTTTAATTAAAAAACCTGATATTATACTATCTCACACTCCACCTTTTGGAATTCATGATTTGGATGATCCGACTCATACAGGATTTAAATGGTATAATTTTTTAATTAAACATTTTCCGCCAAAACTTTGGATACATGGACATACTCACTTGAACCACCATCACGAAATTCAAGAAACAATAGAAAATGGTGTTAGAATTGTCAATGCTTACGGATTTAAAATAATAGATTTGGAGGTTTAGTTCATGAAAAATAACTCACCTTATTTTATAGAAGCAAAAACTAACTATGACAAACTGACTAAAGGAATAATAAATTTTTTCAGTGTTTCTAAAAATTCATTGAAAAGTTTTTATGAAGACCAAACCAAATATAATGCTTATACAAAATTTGACTTAGGATTTCAAAATGTTCCTATCAATCAAATTTTAGGCTCACTACAAAAAAACACTGATTTTAACAAAGATTTTATTCCTGTTAACTCTATAGTTGAAGCTAGATGGTGTAACATTTATTGTATTTATATGGAAGGAGCTCATCTTCCACTTGTACAACTTTTTAAAATTAAAGATACTTATTATGTAAGTGATGGAAATCATAGAGTTTCCGTAGCTAAACATCTTAATTTTTCTACATTAGAAGCAGATGTTACTGAATTTCTTCCTAATACAGGTACCGAAGAAGATATTACATATTCTGAAAATTTCTTTTTTAAAAGACAAACAGATTTAAAAGAAATAGAAATCTCTTTTGTAGGTGGATATCCTCAACTCATTCATGAAATTGCAAAATATGGTGTGAGTTTAAAAAAGGAAAAAGAAGACTTTAAATCTCTTGCTTTAGATTGGAAGAAAAATATTTTTAATCCTATTACCAAAATCGCTATTACAACTGGGATTTTCGAAACCATTCCCAATGGAAATATTTTTTTAAAAGTTATTTCTAGAATGCAATCGAATCAGAATTTAGGTTATTTAGAAACTCTTTTTAACATTTTAGATTATCCAAATATTTTTATTACTGAAAATATTAAAAGGCAATTCAAAAGATTAGAAAAATATGATTATTTATTTTCGAAAGATTTTTCAATAGAATATAAATTAAATGTTTTAGAAAAATTTGTAGGTATCTCCTTTAAAACTCCTTTAAAACTTATTGAAGAAATTGAAACTCTTCAAATTATTGATGGAGAGTCCTTTTCAAAACATGAGCTCTTTAATTTAAGATTGAAAAAATGGCATGATGAAAAATTTATTTATCGTTATTCTTTAATTGAAAACAAAATTTTTGCTTTACCTGAAAAATATAAAAAATGTTGGTTCAAAATAGATAATAGTGAAAAGATTAATTTAGATTTTATCACTTATAAAAAAATATTTATTTCTAGATTTTTTCATGAACCTACAGATATGGAATTAGTCTTGAACTATATGCTGGAAATTTATATTCCTACAATTGAACTTATCAGTAAAAGAGATCATATCGACCGTCTTTATTATCTAATTTCTAACAAATATATGGAACTTTATAAATATAAAAAGAAAAATAGCATAATAGAAGCCACCAATTTGATTTTATCAAAAAACAGTTATCTTTTACCATATAACTCCCATACTTTTCTTTAGAATTAAAAGAGGTTCCCGAAGGAACCTCTTTTTTACATCATTGTTCTAAATGTTGGTCTTATTTCTTCTTCTTCATCAAAACGAGGATCTATTGAATTTATTTTAGAACCTTTATATTTAATTGTGTATTCCATCTCTTCCGGTATTATGCAAACCATATTTTCTCCTGGAACTACTATTTTTCCACCTTTTATAAAAGCTGCTCCACTTATTAAATCCATTACTCTTTGAGCTGTTTTATTATCCAATTCATGGAAATTCACATTCAATATTACCTGCTCATCAATAAATTTTATATACTCTAGTGCTTCTTGAAATTTTTCTGGTTTCACGAATAAAATACTATTTTTCATTTTACAACCCCTCTTTATATAAGTTTTTCTTTATATTCTAACCTTTTTTTGATAAAATTTCTATTATTTTTTCTATTATTTTTTCAATTGATTCAGAACTACTAAAACCAGAAGCTTTTTTATGACCTCCACCACCAAAAATTCCTGCTACTGAATTTAAATCTAAATCTTCTTTTTTAGTTCTTAAACTTCCTTTATAACTTCCTGACTCTTCCTCTCTTATAAAAAGAGCCACTTCTGATACATCTAAACTCAACAAATTATTTATCACTGTATCAGTATCAAACTTATTTCCACCAACTTCTCTATAATCTTTTTGTGTTATTACAGAATAAACTAATTTAGTTTCAGGTAAATAAACAGATTTTTCCAAAGCTCTTCCTAAAAGTTTGGTTCCAGCCATAGTTCTAACATCAAAGAAAACTCTTAAAATTTCATCATTGTTGGCACCTTTTTCGATTAAATCGCTAGCTATCAAAAAAGTAGAAGGTCTAACATTAGAATGTCTGAAATTTCCAGTATCATTTACTATTCCTGTATATATTCCTGTAGCCATCTCTTTATCCAAAGGAATCTGCATCTCTTTTAAAAGCTCGTACACTATCTCAGATGCTGACGCTGATTCTGTTTCCACATAATTGTATTCGCCATAGTAGTCGTTACTTATATGGTGGTCTATATTAATTATCTCTATTTTTCCTTTTAAATTCTTAAAATGACCAACTCTTGAAATATCTGCAGCATCTACACATATAAGTAAGTCTTCATCTTTCATTTCAAATTTTTCACATCTTTCTATACAATTATCTTTATTTAAAAATTTTAAATTTCCAGGCATAATATCTTCAATTAAAAATCTTACCTGCTTTTTACCTATCTTTTTTAATCCATGATAAAGAGCCATTCCAGCTCCTAATCCGTCTCCGTCAGGATTTAAATGTGTAGTTATTATTATATTATTTTTTTCTATTATTTTTTTTCCTATTTCTTTTAAAGTTTGCATTCGGTCTCCTAATTAAACTTTAAATTTAGAATTTTTCTAAATCTAAAAGTTCTTTTTCTTCTAAAGTTAGTCTTTTTAATCCCTCTTTATAGTCTTTTTCTGAATCATGACCTAATTTTTTGGCCATAAGATTCATGACTGCTATCTCTACCATTGCTGATGCATTTCTTCCTGAAGAAATATAAAGAGTAGATTTATCAAAATCTTGTCCAACTATCTCTTCACTACTATTTATATAGCTCACCGAGCTCAAATAGTCATCACTATTACGATCCTTCAATTCTATTACAGCATCTAATTTTTTACTTATTCTTACAGCTCCTAACCCATAAAGAGCCTTTATATCTATAATTCCTAACCCTCTAACTTCCATAAAATATGGTAATTTTGCTGATTTTCCAATAATTTCTTGATTAGGATTTTTAGAAAATTTAACTAGATCATCTGCAACCAATCTGTGTCCTCTATGAATAAGTTCCAATGCTGTTTCGCTTTTCCCCACTCCACTTTTTCCTACTAAAAGTACCCCAAATCCATAAAGCTCTAAAAAAACTCCATGCATAGATACAGTAGGTGCAAAACAAGTTTCTAAGTAAGCATTGAAAACAGCCATTATTTGAGCTACTTTTTCAAGTTCACTTCTACATAATACTTGATTTTTATCTTTTATAATATTTAAAAAATATTCAGGTATCTCTAAAAATTTAGGTACAACTATCATTGGAAAATTGTATGTAAAATATTTTTCTAAATTTTTTACTCTTTCTTCTTTTGAAAGTTTTTTCAAAAAATTAAATTCAATTTCTGAAAAAACTTGTATTCCGTTGTAGCCTTCATCTTCATATGCATCATAATATCCAGCAAGAGCCAAAGAAGGTCTATGAAGACTTGTCCTTGTAATTTTTTTATCTCTAAAACAATGATCTCCTGAAATAATTTCCAATTTAAACTTTTCTACCATTTTCTCAACTGATATTTCTTTCAAAGTTTCCTCCTTGGAGTTCGTTCTAGATTTTTTATTTTCAGCTATTATTTTTTTTGATTCTTCCCAAAAATATTCAGCAGAATTTATTCCCATTTTTTTTAATCTATGATTCATAGCTGCAGTTTCAACTATAACTGCTAGATTTCTTCCTTTTCTAACTGGAAGAGTTACCGTAGGAATCATTATTCCCAGTATAGTGTCATAAACTGTATCCAAGCCTAGTCTATCATAAAACTTTTTTTCGTTCCATCTTTCCAGTTCTATAATTATATCTATTCTTTTTGTAGTTCTAGTACTTTTAATTCCGAAATGACTAGTTACATCGATTTTAGTATTGTCTTTATTTACTAAAAAAAAATGTGAATCTCTTATATTTTTATTCAAACGATTAGAACCTAAAAGTTCATCAAAATTTATTTTTTTTACAACTATATTGTCATCTGTTATAAATTTATGTTTTCTTTCTAAAAGTTCAATTGTAACTCCAAATTTTGCCTCTTCATACCCACCAATTAAGACTCCTACTCCATAAATTTCCATAAAGATATAATCTTTAATTATTATCTCTTGAGAAAGTTCATTTTGTAGAAAATATTTTACTTCTCTAAATGTTTCTGTTGTTTTAATAGATGAACGAAGCACTGATTTTTTCTTTTGTTTGGCGATTTTAAAAAAATCTTCTGGGACATCACTGTCTTCACTCAAGATTATTGCTGGAAATGAATAAGAAAAATAGTTTTCAAGCATTTCATAACGTTTTTTTTCAGGAATAGTTTTTAAGTAATTGGCTTCTTTTTTACCTATAACGTGTACACAAGAATAAAGTTCATCCATTTCACATTGAAAGAATCCCGTAAATTCATATCCTACTTTGTACACACCTCCTTCTTCTATCTCTCGTAATGTGTCTCCTTTTACTAAAAACTCTAAGTTTAATTTCTGAGCCAGTTTTTTTAAAGTTATACCTTTACCTTTATTCAGTATTCCTTTCATCTATTTTTAAGCCCCCTTTATCTTCATTCCAATCTTTTTTTGTAAGAAAAAAATCTTTTTTATATTTTTCATCCTTATAAAAATCTTTTTTTCTTGTTAAAAAACTTTCAGATAAAAGAAAACTGTTTTTCTCTTTTAGCTCTTCTTTGCTAAATAAAAGAGTTTCTAATTTAAAAAACATATTTATAGAAATACCAATCATTACCACAGATAATAAAAAACCACATATTCTAATTTTATTTCTTCTTTTTGCCATTATTACTTCACTTTTTTTTTTATTCATTTTCAATTTCTATTACCTCTTTAATTTTAGATAGTAGGTAAAATGAACCACAAATTACAATTACTTTTTTATTATTATTTATAGCATAATTGTAGCTTTCAACGATATCTTCCAATATTGTTATTTTGGTTTTGCATATTTCACCAGCTATTTCTTTTATTTTTTGTCCAGAAATTCCCCTTTTAATCTCTTCTAATGAGGTTAAAACCAACTCTTCACTAAAACTACTCATCTCTTTCAGCATAGGTTTTATCTCTTTATCTGAAAGTATTGAAGTTATTGTGATTATATCTTTTGGAGTGTAATGCTTTAAAAGAGTGTTTTTAAGATGTATTACCCCTTCTATATTGTGAGCTCCATCTAAAACAACTATTTTTTGAGATTTTTTAAAAACTTCAAATCTACACTGCCAATAAACTTTTTTTACAGCTTTTTCAATTATTAAATCACATATATTTAACTTTTTACTCACTTCATAAGCTGTTAAAAAATTTTCGTATTGATGTTCTCCAAAAAGAGAAAAATCAAATTTTTTATCCATTATTTGAACTCGTGTTAAAAAATTTTCAAAATCTAATTTATAACTAGAAATTTCAGAATATTTTCTCTTTGTAAAAGTTAAACTTTTAAACTGTTTTTCTTTCGTAACTGTTTCTAATATTGAAAGAGTTCTTTCGTTCCACTCTCCTATAACTACTTTAGATTTTTCTTTTATAATTCCAGATTTTTCAAAAGCAATTTTTTCAAGTGTCCCCCCCAACTCATTTATATGATCTAGAGATATATTGGTTATAACTGCCACATCTGCATCTGCAACATTAGTAGAATCTAACCTACCTCCCAGTCCAACTTCTAAAATTAAGTAATCTATCTTTTTTTCTTTAAAATAATTAAACATAAGTGCCGTTATAAATTCAAAAAAAGTTGGGACTAAATCGAGTTTTTTCAAAACTGCTTTGAT
>JBOFFH010000114.1:0-2961 GCA_051648485.1 Fusobacteriaceae bacterium | reverse complement strand
TTACTGGATTTCTTTCTGGTCCTAATCCAATTCCAGGTGCAGCATTTGGATTTTCAGCTATAGACTCTCTATTTGTGATGTCTACTGTTGCTATTTTAATTGTTCCAAGAGTATCATTTGCTCTTACTGTATAATCAGGCTTATATACACTTGTAGCATTTTTTACAATTTTAAAATTTGATCCAGGTTCTGGCATATTTGTAGGAAGAGTTGCATATAAAATTACATTTACATGATTTTCAACTCCTGGATAAACTAAACCAGTATCTAAATTTCCATCTCCGTTTGTATCGATAAGAGGTCTTTCAATATGTCCTTCTTCTTCGATAGATTCCATTGCCAATCTAAACCCAGTTCCTGCTGGGAAGAATTCATCTGATAATTTAAGAGAGAATCTTTCTGGTGCATTTGCTGTATTTGTAAATTTATTTTCAAATCTTAAAGTTTCTCCTGCTTGTCCAACAGGAATATGCATTCCTTCGAAAGTTGCTCTAACATATTTTAAGATTTCATAGTTAACTTTATTCGATTGTGCAGTTGTCTCAGCTGTTGCACCAGTTGATGTGTATTTATAGTCAACATGGTTTGGAACTATACCAACTGGAGTATTTGCAGCAACTTTTACTTTAAATATTAACATACCATTTTGTGAGTTAAGTGGAGTATTTGCAGGAACTCCCCCTGGTATCTCAAATTTTATTTCATTATTATTAACATCATATCCAAATTTTACCGATGTGTTATTGTTATTTATTTCATCATCCCCAGTAGCATCTGTTAAAGCTGTAGGAATACCATTGAAATTTTTAAAATTAGCACTTCCTGCGACATATTTAAATCTTGAATCTAGTTTATCAGTTAAAGAGAAAGCTGCTGCAATGTCGCCAGCTCCCTTAGCTTCATTTGCTATTTTTAAATATACTGTTATCTCATTCTCAATTTCAGAAGTTCCACTTGATTTATCAATAGCTTTATAAACTATTGCATTTCCACCTTCTTGAAAATTAATTGTTTCAGTTACATTCACTGGTGTTAAAACAGCATTTCCTGTTGATTTTGCAGTAAGTTGCCCATTAAGTTGAGCAGCAGTATCAGCAACAGTTGTTGGTACAGTTACCAATAAACTTACGATTTGACCTGGTTCTAAATTTTTAACTTGATATTTTGAATTTAAAAATGGTATCTCTAATTCTCCATTATCAATTATACCGTTGTTATTTTGATCTAAATAAATCTTAACACCTCTAGTGCTAAAATCTCCATAAGTATGTGTTAAATCATATGAATCTATTATATTTCCAGTATTTGATAAAGTATGATTAAATATAGCTGTTGCCCCTCTTGTTAACGAGACTGTTCTGTTTGGTGTTAAAGCTAAGTTATAAATAGAATTAATTCTTGTTATAACAATATTTGATTGTAAAAACTTTTGAACATTTGCTTCTGTATAGTATGAAACGTATGCTTGGTTTCCAATGTCTGTATTAGCTAATGGAACATCAGCTCCGATCATACCATAAGCTTGTGCTCCTGTTGCCAGAGATGCTAACAAAGCTAATTTTAAACTAGTTTTTCTTGTCATTTTTTCACTCCTTTTTTAATTTATTTAATCAACAAATCTAAAAAATTAATTGTCCCCCCCATTTACTTTGACTTGAATCTCTAGGTTTAGAGATTTTCCAGAATCTAACTTCTCAATATTCCAACCGACTAGTCTATATTGAGAATCATCAACTGGTTTTCCATCTATTGTGATCGGATAAGGTAAAAAATCTCTTTCATTTATAGAAACAAGATAATTTGATGGTTGACTTTTATTAGGAATAAAAGTTGTACCATTTGGAACTGGAATTGTAGGGTTAATTTTGTCTAAAGCCTTTTCTGTTTCATTAGAAATAAAAAAGTTATATGCTATCGTATCTCCAGGGGTTGCTTCCTTTACTTCAATTCTAGATTGAGTACCCGCCTTATCCACAATTTTGAAACTTTTTAATTCAGTTTTTACTTCTGCAAAAACTGTTGTTGCTAAAACCAGTAATAAAAGTAATAATTTTTTCATAAATAATCCTCCTTAACATCTCTATTTTAAAAGTATTTTTAAATCTTCATATTGTTTTTTTACAACTTCAACCTCATTACCAATAAAGTTTATATTTTGATTTATTGCTTCATTGATATAAAGAGAAGATAATCCTTCTGATAAACTCATCAGATGTTCTCTCTTTAAAGATATATTTATTTGATTTTCAACCGCTCCGATTTCTTTTAATAAAATTTCTCTGTTTCTTATTCCGTTTGAAAAAATCATAATAGCTTTAAATGATTTAGCTTTAGAATCTTCAGGAAAAATAATATCTATCTTGTCCAAAATTGGAATTTCTAAAATATGATTTGCATTAAAATTTGTTGTTTGACTAGCCCATTCATTTCCTTTATCCACCAATTTTTTAAAATCACTATATTTTATTCTGAGCCCATCTAAAATAACTTCTTCAGTTTTGCTTTCTAAATTTATCATCAAGCCTGCATTAAGATTTTCATTTTCTTTGAGCTTTGTTGGAGATATTGGTATGATAAGGTTTTTTCCTATAATATACGGAACAACCTCCTTGCTGTAATCACCGTTAAAACGATATTGTACTTCTTTAACATTTTTATAAAGTTCTGTAATTTGCATTTCAATCTGCCCAACATTTTGAGATATCCCTATAAAAGTATTTTTACTCTTACTAGAATTATTTTCGATTGAGTTACATCCTAAAAATTGAACTAAACAAAAAAGCATAATAATTTTTTCCATATTACCCCCCCATAATAATTTTTTTTGTTCTCGTCAGCATAGTTTTACTTGATAACTAAAGAATATCCTTTTTTTTGAAAAATATTTTTTTAACAGTGTTAGGGCGAGAATTCCCCCACCTCTGCAGGTGGCGGGATGAATCGCCTACTTTTTTGTTTGTT
>JBOFFH010000113.1:0-1132 GCA_051648485.1 Fusobacteriaceae bacterium | reverse complement strand
TTAATTACCTCTATTTCCACCTCTTTCATTTTCTTCACTACCCCTTGAATGTAGAGGGATAATGATTTTTTTACATCAGTTTTTAAATTTTCATAGACACTCTTTAAAACTTTTATTGTGAACTCTTCTCCCTCGGAATGGATTAATTTTTTAATGCTACTTTCTGCTGAACTATTCCAAGCTCTGGACACATAAATATTCCTCATCATTTTCTTAACAGTAGAATTTAATTTATCAGAATGAGAGTTAAGCTCTGGAATCAATTTTAAAGTTTTTTCTGATAATTTTTTTGAATTGGAAATAACTTGAATTCTTTTGAATGTTAAAGTCAGTGTATGCCAATTGTGCTTGGGGTAAAATTCTACTTGTGCTTTTATTCCGGTGATCTCTTCCAGTTCTTTTAAAGTTGGGTTGATCATTTTATTCATCAAATGAGTTTTTTTTCTATAAGAATTTGGTATTGTGAAAAAATCAAAAAACTCTTCTTTTGTAAGTTCTAAAGTCTTTTTTTTAATATGTTCTTCAAGTAATTCATACATCCTTAGGGTATAATTGCCTTTTATTTGCAATATAAAAGCTCTCTTTAATTTAGAATATCTCTTTGGCATAAGTAGCAATGAAATAACTTTTTTAGGAATAGAAAAGTTCATTAAAAATCGTTGCTCAGGATTTTGATGAGAAAAATTAAGTTCATTAAACATTCTAGAAATGAAAGATATTTTTATATTTTTTTTGTTGATATAGTTGAAATGAAACTTTGTATTTAAAGTATCTATTAAAAGATTTTTTAAAGTACTAGTTCTAATATTAATTTCATTTGAAAATTTAGAAATATCTATAGTCTTGGCATTACTGTGTGTTTCAAAAGTTAAATATTTACAATGATTTACCACTTCATCCAGAAAGAATAGAAAATTTTCAGATGTTATTGGATTGATAAATTTAATTTTTGTGAAATCAGGATTTTCATTTAAAGAAAAATTAGGATTGAAGCATGAGAAAGAAATTGAATCAATGTCTAGAGAGAACGTTTTTTTTATAGCTTCTTCTAAATGTTTTTCTCTAATAAATAAACTAAAAAAATCAGTTAAATTTTCTTCAAAAGTTTTTTTCATTTCATTTTGAATTTCAT
>JBOFFH010000112.1:0-62495 GCA_051648485.1 Fusobacteriaceae bacterium | reverse complement strand
TCTGGCCCATAAGTTTTAAATAAATCATTTAAAAGTCCTGTAGAACCTCCACCAGATAAAGGTCTCATAAGTGCAATAGGAAAAACTTCTCCTGGCATATTTATCAATTTTAATACTGGATTTAAAAAACTTACAATTATATCTATTGCCCCCGATGCTCTAAATATTCCAATAGCTACAAGCATAGCTACTAAAAATGGAATTATACTCACTGAAGTTTTAAATCCTTCTTTGGCTCCTTTACAAAACACTTCATATACTCTTATTTTTTTTACAAAATATGCATATCCTAGTATAGATACTATTATAAACGGAATTGCATACAATGATATTTTTTCCATTATCGCTATAAACATTTTTTCCTCCTATACATCAGTTCTTTTATATCTTGGTAATTTTTGTAAAATTTTACAAGTTGTTATTGCTACTATTGTAGAAACAAGGGTAGCAACTATTGTTGGTCCTATTATTTCCACAGGATTAGCTGAATTTGCAGCAGCTCTATAAGCTATTACACTCGAAGACACTATTGTGATAGAAGAAGTGTTTATGGCTAAAAAGGTCACCATAGCATCTGAAGCTTCATCACTTCCATTGTTAAGTTCTTGAAGCTCTTGCATTGCTTTTATTCCTAAAGGTGTCGCTGCATTTCCTAAACCAAAGAAATTAGCAGCCATATTAGCAACTATACTTCCCATCGCTGGATGATCTTCTGGAACTTCAGGAAATAATCTTACCAATAAAGGTTTCATTAATTTTCCCATTCCATTCACTATTCCTGCTTCTTTTGCAACTTCCATAAGCCCTAACCAAAAAGTCATTACTCCTATTAGCCCTATTGCAATTTCTACTCCTGATTTAGATGAATTTATAACTGAATCTGTCACCAAATTTATTTCACCCTTTAACATTGAAACTATTGTTCCTATAAGAATAAGTGATATCCATATTCCATTAATCATAATTTTCCTCCCTGTTTTTTTATTTTGAAAAATATATTGAATTACATCTGTAATTTATGTATAATAAGAGAACTTTAAAATCTTTTTGAAACCACTATTTTATTTTTTTAAAAGGAGAAACTCGAATGAAAAAATTTAACTTAAAAAAAAATTATACACCTGACTCTTCTTGTGATTCTATTAGTCTTTATCTTAAAGAAATTTCTGAAATACCTCTTTTAACTTTAAAAGAGGAAAAATATTACTCTAAATTAGCATTTGAAAAAGATTCTTTTGCACAAAATATGCTTGTTCAATCCAATTTAAAATTAGTTACTTCTATTGCAAAAAAATATTATTGTTCTTCTCATTTTTCTGATATAATCCAAGAAGGAAATCTAGGACTAATCCGTGCCACCAAAAAATTTGACTATAATTTAGGTTGGAAATTTTCAACTTATGCTACTTATTGGATTAATGAATCTATTTTAAAATATTTAATTTATAAAAAAAGATTAATCTATATTCCACAACACACTTATCATTTTATGAATAAAATTAAAAAGTTCATTTCTCAATATCGAGAAGCCAATAAAAATTATCCTTCTATTGAAGTTATTTCTCAGTCTTTAAAAATAAGTTATCATAATGTTGTTTTAGCTCTTATCGCTGAAAAAAATTCTTTATCTTTTTATAATTTTTTTTCTCAAGAAAATGAGTTTCATTTCGAAAAATTTCTTGCTTGTAACAATTATAATCCAGAAATTATCTTAGAAAAAAAACATTTGAATAACTCTTTAAATAAAATTTTACTTTCTCTTGATTCTAGAGAACAAATAATTTTGATTAAAAATTTTGGATTACACCAAAATAAACCAGAGAATTTTGCAAAAATTAGTCGTTCTTTAAAATTAAGTCCTGAAAGAATTAGACAAATTCAAAAATCTGCTTTGATCAAATTAAAAAAAATCTCAGATGAAGATCCTGATTTTTTATAATAAAATTAAGAATTTGATTGAAGCTATTTTTTTATAGCTTCAATTCTCTTTTTATTCTTTTATCTATTAAAATTATAAGTTCTGTAGATTTTATTCCTAAAGCTCTACTCGATTTTTCTATATCATAATAAAGAATTATTTCATCTCCTGCTTGTACACTATTATCTACAGTAATAAAACTATTATCCATGCTTATTTGATCTATTATAAATTCTTTTTTATTTATAATGCATTTACTACCTTCATTCAATTTTAAAAATCCATCTCCATAACCTATTTTTATTTTAGCTATTCTTTTAGCTTTTTTATTTTCGTTTTCTAAAGGTAAATATGCCACATATTTTTGTTCTGAAAATGTCTCTTTTATTTCAGCTATTTTCCCAACTAATTTAAAAACTTTTTTCAAGTTTTCATCAAAATAACCATCTTCTCTCAAACCATAATTAACTATTCCTGTTCTAATATGAGTAGCCAATGAACAATTGTATTTAAAAACTCCCATACTATTTTGTAAATCTATTTGTTCAAATCTCTCTATTCCTGTTTTTCTTACAAAATCATCAAATTTTTCTATTACTTTTAATCCATCTTCATATTCTGCTGAAAAAAGATGAGTAAAAACTCCATAAAATTTAAGATTCTTTTCTTTTATAAAATTTATTGTTTTATTCAAATCATTTATCATTATTCCATTTCTAGCGAATCCTAAATCTAATTTTATTTTCATCTGTTCTGAGGGTATTCCATAATCTAAACTTTCTCTGAGTTCTGCATAACTATTTATAGAGATAATATAGCTTGAGTTTTCTTTTATTTTTTTCAAATCACTCACAGATTCTAAGATTATTATTTTTATATCATTTTTACCAAGCTTTTCATATAACTCTTCTGCTTCTGAAAATCTTGCAAGAACATACTCTTTATAATTTCTAGAGTATAAAATTTTGCTGATTATTTCAATTCCATGCCCATATGCATTAGCTTTTAAAACTGGCAACATTTTTTTTTGAGTAAAATTTTCTAAATACTCTATATTAGACATAAAATTTTTACTATCTATTAAAATTTTAAAATTATTATTTTCCAACTATTTCTCCTTTCTAGTAGTTTTTTATTTCTTCTTACTGTTTAATTTTATCATAGTTCCTGTCTTTACTCAATTTTTTTAATAATAAAAAAGGAACCTAAAAAAAAATAGATTCCTTTCACAATTCTTTAATAATTTTTTGCTTGAATTTCAAATTGACTTTGCTGCTTTAAACAAGAAGGACAAAGTTTAGGAGCTTTTAAACCTGGATGAACATACCCACAAGCTCTACATTTCCAATCTACAGTTGAATCTCTTTTAAAAACTATATCATTTTCAATATTTTCTAATAATTTTTTATATCTAGCTTCGTGCTCTTTTTCTACCTTGGCAATTACAGTATAAGCTCCTGAAATATTAGGAAAACCTTCTTCTAATGCCTCTTTTGCAAATTTAGGATAAAGATCCTGCCACTCTTCGTGTTCTCCTTCAGCAGCCTCTTTTAAATTTTCTATAGTTGTTCCTACTTTGCCTGCAGAATAGGTCGCTGTTATTTCAACTTGTCCACCTTCTAAAAAATTAAAAAATCTTTCTGCATGATAAAATTCGTTTTCTGCTGTTTCTAAAAATATTCCAGCTATTTGCTCATAACCTTCTTCTCGTGCAGCTTGGGCAAAAAGTGTATATTTATTTTTTGCTTGAGATTCTCCTGCAAAAGATGCTAATAAATTTTTTTCTGTTTTCGTTCCCCTTAAATAATTCATAGCTCCTCCTTGTGTATGTATAAAACAATTATTATTTCATACTTATACCTCGAAATGAGACTTTTTCCTTTTTACCATTTTATTGGAGAACTATTATTTTCTTTTAAATATTCATTAACTTTTTTGAAATGTCCACAACCTAGAAAACCTCTATTTGCTGAAAGAGGACTAGGATGAACAGATTCTAATATTAAATGATTAGAATTAGATATTAAGTTTTTTTTAGATTTTGCACTATTTCCCCATAAAAGAAAAACTGTAGGTTCTTTTCTCATACCTATTTTTCTTATTATTTCATTTGTAAATTTTTCCCAGCCTTTTTTTGAATGAGAATTAGGTTTTCCTTCTTCGACTGTCAATGTACTATTCAAAAGTAAAACTCCTTGCTCAACCCAAGATTTTAAATTTCCCCCTTTAGGAATTTCAAATTCTGGATACTCAATTTTTATCTCTTTAAAAATATTCAATAAAGAAGGAGGTATTCTTATTCCATCATTTACTGAAAATGCTATTCCATTTCCTTGCCCTTCTCCATGGTAAGGGTCTTGTCCTAAAATTACAACTTTAATCTTAGAAAACTCTAAAAATTTAAAAAGATTAAAAATCTCATTTTTAGGTGGAAATATTTTTTTATCATTATACTCTTTTTCTAAAAAATGCATCAAATCTAAAAAATATTCCTTTTGAAATTCTTCTTTTAAAATTTCTTTCCAATCTCCAGTCATACATTATACCTCTTCTATTTTTTTTATCTTGTACAATTAGGGAATAATCCTGTCATTCCACAAGCTGAACATAAAATTCTACATTCTGGAGTTAAAGCTTCTTGTTCAGCTTTTTTAAACTCTCTAATCAAAAATTCTTTAGTTACTTCTATATTTACCATATCCCAAGGAAGAGTTTCATCTAAATCTCTTGTTCTTAAATAATTTTCAGCTTTCATTCCTAGCTCTTCTAAAGCTTCCATCCAAATAGAAAAATTGTCACGATAATCATCTAATTTAGCCCCTTTTTTCCAAGCTAATTCTATAAGGTCCGCTGTTTTTTCATCTCCACGAGAAATAAGACCTTCTAAATAAGATTTTTTCATATTGTGAATTTTTAAAGTACAACCTTTAAGTCCTGCAAATAGTTCTCTTAACAGCTTATGCTTATGACCCATCTCTTCAAAATCCATTTGTTTATGCCATTGAAATGGTGTATGAGGTTTAGGAACAAAGTTTGATACACTTACAGTTATATTTATTCCTCTAGCTATTTTTCTGCATAAAAAATTAACTTTTTTTGCAAGTTCATATATTCCCGCTACATCTTCATCTGTTTCAAAAGGAAGCCCTATCATAAAATAAAATTTCAAACTTTTCCATCCAGCTTTTATCGCTTCTTCTGCTGTTTCTACTATTTCTTCTTCTGTTACACCTTTATTTATAATATCTCTCATTCTTTGAGAACCAGCTTCTGGAGCAAATGTAAATCCAGTTCTCTTTCCACCACTTATTTCTTCAGCTGTTCTTACTGAATCTAAATTCATTCTTAATGATGGTAATGAAACAGATAAATTTTTATTTTTAGGATCATCTTTTATTCCTCTTATAAGTTCCTTAATTTTAGAATAATCACTACTGCTCAAAGATGATAATGAAACTTCTGAATAACCTGTTTCTTTTATCATTCTATTTACTAACTCTAAATTCTTTTCTAAACTACGCTCTCTGACAGGTCTATATACTATTCCAGCTTGACAGAATCTACATCCTCTTGTACACCCTCTTTGAATCTCTACAGAGGCTCTATCATGAATTATATCAATATATGGAACCAGTTGATTTGAATAATAATCTGTCTCATTTAAGTCTTTAACTATAGCTCTATTAATTCTTTTTTTAGCTTTGTGAAGTTTAGGAATATAAACTCCTTCTATATCTGATATTGCTTCTAATTTTTCTAATTTTGTTTTTTCTTTATTGGCTATTATTCTACGAGCTATTTCAGGCATCGAGTCTTCTCCGTCTCCTATAACCATAAAATCTAAAAACTTTTCCATAGTTGTAGGATTCATCATGCAAGTTCCACCAGCCATTATAAGAGGGTGTGTTTCATTTCTATCTTCTACTCTTACAGGGATTCCTCCAAGCTCTAAAGCATTTAAAAGATTAGGATAGCTCATTTCGTAAGAAAGAGAAAATCCTAATATATCAAAATCTTTTATAGGAGTTTTAGTTTCTAAAGAAAAAGCTGGTATTTTATCCCTTCTCATTAATTCTTCCAAATCAGGTGCTGGAGAGAACCCACGCTCTAAATAAAAATTATCTACTTTATTTATAATGCTATAAAGTAACCTAAGTCCCAAATTTGACATTCCTACTTCATAGATATCAGGAAAAAAAAGACACATATTTGCTTTGTAATCTGTTTTATGTATGCTATTTATTTCATTTCCTAAATATCTTGCTGGTTTTTCTACTTGTAACATATATTTATCTATATTTACTTTCATCGATCTCCTTTTACTTATCATCTATCTTTTGAAAAACATCAATTTCTGGACTATAATTTTTCTTATGGTGATTCATTATAAGAATAGCCAATTCTTTATTTATATTCTTTAGTTTTTCATATCCATTTTTTTCATGAAGAGAAAGTTTTTTGTCACCTACTACAACTTTTTTTATTCTTCTTAATAGCCCGATATCTTCTTTTCCACAATCATGAAGTAATGCTAGTTTAAAAAATATTTTATTTTCATTTAAAATTTTATCTTTCATAACTTCTTTTAAAATTTTATAGCTATGTATTTTGTCGTATCTATCCATTTTATCAAAAATTTGAAACTCTTTTTCTGCAAGAATTTTTTTTACATCTTCATTAAATTCATTATTATATTTACCAAAAATATATAAAAAAATCTGTTTTATTCTAGGAATAATCATACTTCTCTCACTAAAATTTCTCCATATTCTTTTCTAAGTTTCTTTATATTATTTCCATTTTTCCCAATAAATTCAGCCTTTTTATCTTTAGATACATAGAAAATATTTATTTTTTCTCCTAATTTTTCAGCTTTTATTAAATTTGGAATAAAATCTGTTTTTATCTCTTTATTACTGTGTATATACATATCATTCAGCTCTTTTTTCAGATATATTTTTTCTAAAACAAGATATTTCCCCATAAGAGGTTCATAAGAATTTGTTAAAATATATGCAGACATTATCCTTACTTGCTTAGGCATAAATGAATTTCCTAAAAATTTTAATTTTCCTGAATCGTATTCAATTTCCACACTTCTTATTTTTTCTTTTAATTCCATTCCTTTTTTATCTGTAAAACGACTCACATCATAAGTTCCAGTAAGTTCTTCACATCTTTTTTTTATTTCTTCTTCAGTTAAAGAGATTTTTTTCTTAGGGTATGAATATATATACTCTCTTTGCTCTACCATCTCAGGAAAAGAAAGATTTGGAATTGTTTTTATTATATTTTTGATTTTTATTCCTTTGGCCTTTTGATTAAAATCTTTTTTTAATTTTTCTAAATCTCCAAAATATCTGCTACTCACATACAAAATATTTTCATTAGCACTAACTTTTGCATCTGTTCTTCCAGCTTGCTGAATACCTTTAGCCCAACTAAAACCTATCTCATTCATTATGCTTTTAAAAGTTGATTTTACACTATTTTTTCCACTCATTTCATCAAAACAATGGAACTCTTTTCCATCATAAACAATATAAAACATAAATCCTAACTTATCACTATTTTCTAAAAATCTTAAATTCAAGTTCATTTTTCTCCTAGTTTTTCTCTCTCACTCTAACTATATGACACTTTCTACATCTTGCTTCATAAGATTCTGCTGCTCCTACCATTACTATCGGGTCATCCGAAAATGCTGGTTCTCCATTTACAAGTCTTTGAGTTTTTGATGCTGGACTTCCACAAACCATGCATATAGCATTAAATTTATCAATAAACTCTGCCACTGCTAAAAGTTTATCCATTGGTTTGAATGGAGCCCCTTTAAAATCTTGATCTAATCCTGCTACAATAACTCTTTTCCCTTCTTTTGCTAATTTTTCACAAAATTCCACAACAGATTCTCCAAAAAATTGAACTTCATCTATTCCTACAACTTCCACATCATTATACTTTTCTTTTACAAGTTTTTCCATACACTCTACAGAAACTGCTGGAACTGCTTCTATAAAATTTAAACTATGAGATGCAACTCTTGTTTCATCGTAACGACTATCTGAAGCGTGTTTGAAAACAACCATTTTCTTATTTGCATATTTAGCTCTACGCAATCTTTTTATTAGTTCTTCACTTTTTCCAGAAAACATACTTCCTGTTATAACTTCAATCCACCCACAATTTTCTCCATAAAATAAACGCATTTTTACACCTCACTATATTTTTACCTAATTTTTCTATCAAAATAAACAACTCTTTTTTTTAATGTATAAAACCTTTTTCAGTCCATTTTTTACTTTTCCATCTTTTGTACATCAAAATTCCTCTTATCCATTCATCTGCCGAATTAGCCAGCCAAACTCCTACTAAAGACATTTCTAATTTTATTCCTAAGAGCCAAGAAAGAGATACTGCTATTCCAAACATAAATAATATTCCTACTATCATTGGAAATTTAACATCTCCTGCAGCATGAAGAGAATTTATTATCACTATATTGAATGTTCTTCCCGTTTCGATAATTAAAAATATCCAAAAAACTTTTTTAGCTATTTTTATTATTTCAGGATCTTTTGTAAAATATTCTATAATTGGATTTTGAAAAATTATCACCACAAAAGATATTATTGTTACTATGACTAAAGAAAGCTTTAAACTACTCAATAATTGATTGTAAGCTTCATCTATTTTTTTTGCTCCTATAAGTTGTCCTGTCATTATTGCTGTTCCTTGACCCAAAGCTAAAGAAAACATCATCATAAAAGATGCTACTAAATTTAAATAAGTTCTTGCAGCTATTGTATCTGTTCCCATAGTATTTACCATAGCCAATATTATTATTTGAGCTGTGTTCCAGCTTAAATGTTCCATTCCACTGGGAACTCCTATTTTTGATATATATCGCAATATATCCTTAGGAAACGGAAAAATATTTTCTTTGATAAATTTAAATTTTGTAAATTTAAGTAACATATACAAAGATGCTATAGCTCCTATGAATCTGGCAAAAACTGTAGCTATTCCTACTCCAGTAACTCCAATTATCGGAGCTCCTAACCATCCAAAAAGAAACATTCCATTTCCTAATACATTCAAAATATTAATAACTACACTTACATAAAGAGGTTCTTTTGTATATCCATAACTTCTTAAAACTGCTGAAACTGTAACTGTTATTGCTTGAAAAATACATAATCCTCCAACTAATTTAAAATAATTTTTTCCTATTTCTAAAAGTTCTTGAGAAAGTTTTATTTTTGTTAGTATACCATTAGAAAATAAAAAATATATTCCACCTACAACAAAACTCAGTAAAATATTCAAAAATAAAGATACTGCTATTACCTGATTTATTTTTCTATTTTGTTTTGCTCCTATATATTGAGCTACTAATATTCCTGTTCCTATTGAAATAAAACTAAAAAGTACATTTTGTGTATAAAGTACTTGGCTCATTCCACCTAAAACTCCTACAGCTCTGTCACTGAATTTTGATACCATTAAAATATCAACATTTCCAACCACTGTCATAAGTAAAAGTTCTAAAAAAATTGGAATTGTCAGATACATCAATTTATTTCCATTAAAAATTCTAATATTCATATAATCTCCTAGCTAAAATAGATATTTAAAAAAGTAGTTACCATTTTTATTGCTACCACTGTTGAAACTACTAAAAAAAATGGTTTTATAAATTTACTGCCTCTAAATATCGCCATTTTTGCCCCAGCTTGAGCTCCTAAAAACATAAAAATTGCCATGGAAAATGCATACGTATAGTTAACTTTCCCTGCTATTACAAAAGCTATTACGCTGGCTATGTTCGAAGATAAATTTAATATTTTTGAATTTCCACTAGCATTTATAAAATCCAATTTGAAAATTTTTATTAAAGAAAATATTAAAAATGATCCTGTTCCTGGTCCAAAAAAACCATCATAAAAACCTAAAAATAATGACATTATTCTTCCTAACTTCTTATTTTTATCATTCAAACCCTTATAAAATGAGGTTTCTCCCATGTTTTTATTAATGACCGTATACATTATAGTTCCGATTAACAGAATCATAGCTATAGGATAAAGATATTTTTGATCTATAAGTAAAACTGCTTTTACTCCTATTAATGCTCCAACAAAAGAAAAAAGAGAAAAAGCTTTTACTATCTCCAGATCTATTTTTCCTGAACGATAAAATCTTAAACTACTTGATATCGATGAAAAACTTGCTGCCATTTTATTTGTCCCTAAAGCTATATGTGGAGGTATTCCTACTGCCATGTAAGCTGGTAAACTTATCAGACCTCCTCCCCCGGCTATTGCATCAATAAAAGATGCTAAGAAACATGCCACTCCTAAAAAAATAAATGTTGATATTTCCATATTTTTTTCTCCCACTTTATTTATAATTTTCGAAAAAATAGAGGCATTATTGCTAATACCTCTTTTTTTTATTTATTAATTTGCCCTATTAAAAGTGCAATGTCATGTCCAGTTACTCCACTTATTCTAGAAGCTTCACCTATAGAAAAAGGCCTTACTTCTTCTAATCCAGAACGAGCTATATTAGAAATCCCTTTTATTTCGTTATAATCAATATCTTCTGGTATTTTCATATCTTCTAATTTTTTAAATCTTTCTATTTGCTCTTTTTCTCTGTTTATAAATACCTCGTATTTTATAAGCGTTTCTATTTGATTCGTTACAAATTCAGGATACTCATTTATCTCCATAACTTTTTCTAAATCAGAATATTTAACATTTTTAAATTTTAGAATTTCTGAAGCTTTTACCCCTTTTGTAAGTCTTTGCTCCTCTCCAACTGATTCTAAAACCATGTTAGCAGAATTCATAGAGATGCTTGTTTCTTTTATTCTTTCAATTTCTTTTTCAATATTTTCTATAGCTTCTCTCATTATTTCAAGTTTTTCACTTTGAAGTAAGCCTATTTCTTTTGAAATATTATAAAGTCTCATAAAAGCATTATCAAATCTCAAAGTTAAACGATATTCTGCTCTAGAAGGTAAAACTCTATAAGGCTCTGGTGTTTTTTTATGAATTATATCATCTACCATGACTCCTAAGTATCCTTGACTTCTATCTACAACTATTGATTCTTTTCCTTCTACTTTTCTAGCTGCATTTATTCCTGCAATAAATCCTTGAGCTGCTGCTTCTTCATATCCTGAAGTTCCATTTATTTGTCCTGCAAAAAAAAGATTTTCTATTTTTTTAGATTCTAAACTTGGATAAAGCTGAGATGCCGGAGCATAATCATACTCTATTGCATATCCATATCTCATAATTTTAGCATTTTCCAATCCTGTTATTGTTCTTAGCATTTGATCTTGAACAAAAGGCGGCATAGCAGTTGTAAGACCATTTACATAAAGTTCATTAGAATTTTCAGATTCTAATTCTAAAAATATTTGATGATGAAATTTTTCAGGAAAATTTAAAACTTTTCTATCTAATGATGGACAATGACGAGGCCCATGAGTTTCTATTATTCCACTCACTATAGGTGAATGTTTTAAAAGTTTTTGAGTTACTTCTATAGTTTTTTCTGTTGTATGAGTAAGCCAAGTCGGAACTACGCTGTTTTTTTCTTTTGCTGTAAAAATAGAGAAATAAGTTGGTTGTTCTTCTCCATAAAGCTCTTCCATTTTAGAAAAATCAACTGTTCTTTTATCTATTCTAGGAGGAGTTGCCGTTTGGTATCTCTCTATTTTTATTCCGTGTTCTCTAAAAGAATCCGAAAGATTTTCAGCCGAATTTTCTCCTTGACGACCTGCAGGGTATTTTACATCTCCAATTACCATTCTTCCTTTTAAAAAAGTTCCAGTAGCCACTACAACGGTTTTTGAAAAATATTTAATTCCCAAAGAAGAAATCACACCTATACATTTTCCATTTTCTACTATTAAAGAATCAATAGTTTCTTGAATTACATCAAGATTCACTGTGTTTTCAACTACTTCCTTCATATGTATACGATATTTATACTTATCTGCCTGTCCTCTTGTTATTCTAGCTGCAGGACCTTTACTTGTATTCAAATGTTTCAATTGAAGATTAAACATATCTGTATGTCTTCCCATTTGTCCACCTAAAACATCTATTTCTGCTACAAGATTACTTTTACCTGGACCTCCTATAGAAGGATTACAAGACATCATTCCTATATTATCTAAATAAATTGTAAACAATGCTGTTTTTCTACCTAATCTTGCTGAGGCAAGAGCTGATTCAACTCCAGCATGTCCTCCACCTATTACTATCACTTCAAAATTATTCATGGTTTTCACCTCTCTTAATATTTTTCTAATGTTTTATTCTATCACATTTTCTAAAAAAAGTTAAGGAAAAGCATAATAAAAAAGAAGACACCTTAAAGTCTTCTTTTTGTTTTTAAGTTTTTTAAATTTTACTCATATCAAATATTTCTAAACTTTTTTCTTCTATATTTTTATCTCCGATTTTTACTATGGCATTCAATGTATCTAAAGATGTTAAAACATTTACTCCAAACTCTATTGCTGTTCTTCTCATTTTAAAACCATCCCTCTGAGCATCGTTAGCCTTTGTAGGAGTGTTTATTAGAATATCTATTGCTCTATTCTTAAGTAAGTCTAAGATGTTTGGAGACGGCTCTCCTATCTTCTTAGTACCTATTGCTTCAATACTATTTTCTTTCAAGAATTTAGCTGTTCCTTCAGTTGCGTAAAGTTTACATCCATGCTTAACTAAAGATTTTGCTATTGGTAAAAATTCTTCTTTATCCTTATCTCTTATTGTTAAAAGAATATTTTTTTCTTTTATGTTATTAATTCTTCCAGCTCCAAGAAGTCCTTTGTATATAGCTTCTTCCACTGTACGTCCTACTCCTAAAACTTCTCCTGTAGAACGCATTTCAGGACCTAAAGAAACTTCTACCTTTCCTAATTTTTCACTTGAAAAAACTGGAACTTTAACTGAAATTATTTCTGGCTTTTTATATATTCCGGTTCCATATCCAAGACCAGAAAGTTTTTCTCCTAAGATAACTTTAGTAGCTAATTCTATAATAGGAACTCCTGAAACTTTTGAAATATATGGAACTGTTCTTGAAGATCTTGGATTAACTTCTATTACATAAAGCTCTCCTTGATAAGCTATAAATTGGATATTCATCATTCCTTTTACACCCAATGCCACAGATAATTCTTTAGTTATTTCTAAAATCTTTTCCTCTGTACCTGCATAAAGATTTTGTGAAGGATATATAGTTATAGAATCTCCTGAATGAATTCCAGCTCTTTCTAAATGTTCCATTACTCCAGGAATTAAGACCTCTTCACCATCACATATTGCGTCAATTTCTACTTCTATTCCATTTAAATATTTGTCTATTAAAACAGGATTTTCTGGATCACGAATAAATGATGCATCTAAATAAGTCACAAGATCTTTTTCATCGTGACAGATTTCCATACCTTGTCCACCTAAAACATAAGAAGGTCTTACTAATACAGGATATTTTACTTGATCGGCTATTTCTATTCCATTTTCTAAATTCCAAACTGCACGGCCTTTAGGACGCTTTATGTTTAATTTTTCTAAAATTTCTTCAAATTTTTCACGATCTTCAGCTTCATCAATTTTTTCTGAACTAGTTCCTAAAATTTTAACGCCACGTTTACTAAGTTCTTTAGCAAGTTTTATACTTGTTTGTCCTCCAAATTGAAGTATTACTCCTTCAGGTTTTTCCTTTTCTATTATGTTCATGACATCTTCTACTACTAAAGGTTCAAAATATAATTTATCACTTGTTGAAAAGTCAGTAGAAACTGTTTCAGGATTATTGTTTATTATTATTGTTTCTATTCCTTTAGCTTTTAAAGCTTTTACACAGTGGACAGTGCAATAATCAAACTCTATTCCTTGACCTATTCTAATTGGTCCTGAACCTATTACAACTACTTTTCTCTTGTTACTTACTTCTACTTCGTCATATTTATCATATGTTGAATAAAAATATGAAGTTTCAGCAGAAAACTCTCCTGCACAAGTATCTACCATTTTATAAACTGGAAGTATATTGTGTTCTTTTCTCTTAGTTTCAATATCTGCTTCTGTTACATTCATAAGTTCTGCTATTCCACGATCTGAAAAACCTTTCTTTTTTAAATTACGAAGTTTTTCCTCTTCTAAATCACTAAACTTCATAGATTTTAAAGACTCTTCTTGTCTTACTATCCACTCTATTTTTTCCATAAAAAATTTATCCATACCTGTTATTTTTTGTAATTTATCTTTTATATATCCTCTTCTTAACATCTCTGCAGCTATAAATATTCTTTCATCATCTGGTTTTACAACTAAAGCTTTCAATTCTTCCATAGATAATGTTTTTACATATGGGTGCTCTAAATTATATCTTCCGATCTCCAAAGAACGAATTCCTTTTAAAAAAGCAGCTTCAAAATTATTTCCGATAGCCATTATTTCTCCTGTAGCCATCATCTTCGTTCCCAGTTTTCTATCTGCTTTTTTAAATTTATCAAAAGGCCATTTAGGAATTTTAACAACTATGTAATCCAGTGCTGGTTCAAAACAAGCATAAGTTTTTCCAGTTACTTCATTTATTATTTCATCCAATTGATAACCTAAAGCTATTTTAGAAGCAACTCTTGCTATTGGGTATCCAGTTGCTTTAGAAGCTAATGCTGAAGATCTTGAAACTCTGGGATTAATCTCTATAATTGCATACTCAAACGATTTAGGATTCAGTGCAAACTGAACATTACACCCTCCAACTACTCCTATTTCATTGATTATTTTTATAGCAGATGTACGAAGCATTTGGTATTCACGATCTGAAAGTGTTTGAGAAGGAGCTACTACTATTGAATCTCCTGTATGAATTCCAACTGGATCTATATTTTCCATATTACAAACTGTTATACAGTTTCCATTAGAATCTCTTATAACTTCATATTCCACTTCTTTCCAACCATAAATTGATTTTTCTAAAAGTACTTGTCCAACTCTTGAAAGTTGCAATCCTTTTAGCAGTATTTCCTCTAATTCAACAGCATCAGAAGCTATTCCACCCCCACTTCCTCCAAGAGTATAAGCAGGTCTTACTACAACAGGATACCCCATCTCTATAGCTTTTTTATGGCCTTCTTCAAGTGACTCTACTATGTTACTTGGAATACAAGGTTCTCCTATTTTTTGCATAGCTGTTCTAAATAGTTGTCTATCTTCTCCACGCTTTATTGATTCAATCGGAGTTCCTATTACTCTCACATTATATTTTTCTAAAATTCCTTTATCAAAAAGCTCAACTGCTATATTTAAAGCTGTTTGCCCTCCCATTCCTGCCAAAATCGAATCTGGACGTTCAGCTATTATTATTTTTTCCACATATTCAACTGTAATAGGTTCAATATATATTCTATCTGCAACTGTTTTATCTGTCATTATTGATGCTGGATTAGAGTTGATTAAAACAACTTCTACTCCTTCATTTTTTAAAGTTTCACAAGCCTGTGTTCCTGAGTAATCAAACTCTGCTGCTTGACCTATTACAATAGGACCCGAACCTATAATTAAACATTTTTTTATAGTTTTATCTAACATTATTTTCCCCCTTGTATAACTTTAATGAAATCGTCAAATAAGTAATTAGAATCTGATGGTCCTGGCCAAGCTTCTGGATGATATTGAACACACATAATGTTCAACTCTTCACTTTTCATTCCTTCAATTGAATTATCGTTTATATTTAAATGAGAAACTCTCATTTTTTCAGGCATTTTATCTATAACGTATCCATGATTTTGAGATGTTATATATATTTTATTTCTATCTAAATCTTTAACTGGATGGTTACATCCTCTATGTCCATATTTTAGTTTTTTAGTGGTTCCTCCTAAAGCCCATCCTAAAAGTTGATGTCCTAAACAAATTCCCACAATTGGAAGTTTTCCTACCATTTTTTTTATTTCTTCTATTACTCCAGTCAGTTCAGCAGGATCCCCTGGTCCATTTGATAGAAAAACTCCATCTAAATTATGGTTTAACATCTCTTCTGCTGATGTATTCCAAGGAAAAACTGTCATTTCACATCCTCTAGCTTGAAAATTTCTTAAAATATTTTCTTTTACTCCAAAATCCATAACTCCAATTTTTAATCCTGTTCCTGGAATATTATATTTTTCTTTTGTACTCACTATAGAAACTGCATCAACGTTACTAAATGCATCAAATTTTTCTTTTATCTCATTTTGAGTTAAATTTTCTTTAGTTATCAAAGCTCTCATAGAACCATTTTCTCTTATTATTTTTGTGATATGACGAGTGTCTATGCCTTTAAAAGCAACTACATTATGTTGTCTTAAAAAACCGTCCAAAGTCATTTCGCATCTGAAGTTATTAGGAAGTTTTGCATCTTCTTTAATTATAAGAGCTCTTACCTTTGCACCATTCGACTCCATGTCTTCAAGATTCAATCCATAATTTCCAATCATAGGATAAGTCATAACTACCATTTGTCCATAATAAGATGGATCTGTTAACAGTTCTTGATAACCAGTCATTCCTGTATTAAAAACTAATTCTCCTACTGCTTCATCAATTTTTCCAAAGATTTTACCCTCAAATATCATTCCATTTTCAAGAATCAATTTTCCTTTCATAACTTCCTCCTCTATTTTTCGCAAAACTACTTTAATTTCTCCCAAAAATATTTAATAAAAATTTAATTTCAAAAAAAAAGGTATAGAATAAATTTCTATACCTCGATAATATCAATATATTTTTTAGACAATAATGTCAAAGAACCTTTTAGTGCTAAAATAGAAATAACAATATTAGAAAACAAAAAAGATTTTAATTGATGACTTTTTAAATTGTTTTTTCTCCTTTTAGTTCTAATAAAAAAATTTATCATCTATTTATGCCCCCTTTTTCTTAACTCTAAGGAGTATTCTATAATTGTTTTTTTAAATTGTCAATTATTATTTTTATAAAAAAATAAAAAAAAATAATTGTTTTTTTTTTTTATTTGTGATAGAATCACAAAAGTATAATTTTTTTAAGGGGGAATCTAAGTGAAAAATTTTTATTATATTAATCGTCAAAATAATATTTTTGCTTTTAATTTTTATTTTATTTTTTTAACTTTTATCTCTTCTAAATTTTTAATATTATTAACATCAAAAAATAACAATTTTAAAATTGTTTCAAATAATATATTTAATATTTCATTTAAAAGAAGTGAAAGCTATATTTTTATATAGCTCTTACTTCTTTTTTTTTATAGGAGGAAAGATGCAAAGCTTTATTTCAATGAATGATTTTAATAAAAACCAACTTTTAGAAATTTTAGATTTTGCTAAAAAACTAGAAGACAATCCAAATTCTAATTTGATAAACAACAAAATAATAGCCTCTCTATTTTTCGAACCATCTACTCGAACTAGGCTTTCTTTTACTTCAGCAGGATATAGAATTGGAGGAAAACTTTTAGGATTCGATTCTCCTGACGCTACTTCAGTGCAAAAAGGAGAAAGTTTAAGAGACACTATTATTATGAATGCCGCTTATAGTGATTTAATTATAATGAGACATCCCAAAGATGGTTCTGCTAAATTTGCTTCTGATTTTTCACATGTTCCTATTATAAATGCAGGCGATGGAACTAACGAGCATCCTAGCCAAACTCTTTTAGATCTTTTTACTATAAAAGATGAATTAAAAAGCTTAGAAAATTTAAAGGTGGCTTTTATCGGAGATTTAAAATATGGAAGAACAGTTCACTCATTGGCTAAAGCTTTATCTCTTTTCAACTGTGAATTTTATTTTGTAGCAAATAAAAACATACAAATTCCTGATTATATTTTAAAGATTTTAAAAGAAAAAAAATTAAAATATCATATTTTAGATAACTATAAAGAAATTATTTCTGAAATAGATGTCATGTACATGACTAGAGTTCAAAAAGAAAGATTTGAAAATCCTGAAATTTATAAAAAAGTAAAAAATGATTTTATTATCAATAAAAATTCAATTTTAGGATGCAAAGATTCCATGATAATTCTTCATCCTTTACCCAGAGTTAATGAAATAAATCTAGATTTAGATAAAACAGTAAATGCTAAATATTTCAAACAAGCTGCTAATGGAGTTCCAATTAGAATGGCTATGATAGCTTTAGCCTTAGATAAAATACAGTTATCACAAAACAATTTAAAAGATTTTTCTGAGTCAAAAAATAAAGAAATTTTAATTTCTAAAAATGAATCGATTTTATGTGTTAACGAAAGATGTATAACCCAAACTGAAACTACTGAAAATAAAATTATAGAAAACAATAAAGAAAAATTTTGTTACTACTGCAATAGAAAAATTTAATGTTTAAATAGGGGGAAATAATATGTTTTTAAAAAATTGTAAAGTTTTAGACCTTCAACATCTTGGAGTTAATTACTATATATTAAAAGTCGAAAATAAAGAAGCTGCTGAAGTTAGTAAACCAGGACAGTTTTTTATGCTCAAAACTAAAGCTATTTCATCTTTTTTAAGAAGACCAATTAGTCTTCATTACTGTGACAAAGAAAAAGGAATTTTAGAATTTCTTTTTGAAGTAAAAGGAAAAGGAACTGAAGAATTTTCTAAACTAAGAAAAGATGATTTTTTAAATATTCAAGGTCCACTAGGGAATGGTTTTGATACTAAATTAAAAAATCAAAAAATAGCAATTATCGGTGGTGGAATGGGAACTGCTCCTCTTAAATTTTTAGCAGAGCAACTTTCTTTAACAAACAATGTAACTTTATTTTTAGGAATTCGTTCTTCTGAATATTCTACAATAATAGACAGCTTTAAATCTGTTATTTCTAATGAAAATATTTTAATTTCTTCTGATAATGGAACTATTGGATTTAAAGGTAATAGTGTAGAGCTTTTTAAAGAAACTTTAAAAAATAAAAATTTTGATAAAGTTTTTGCTTGTGGGCCTGAGAAGATGCTTGAATCTCTTCATAAAATAACTTCAGAAAACAATATTATTTTGGATATTTCTTTAGAAGAGCGTATGGCATGTGGAGTTAAAGCTTGTGTTGGATGTTCTATCAGAACTTTAGAAGGAATGAAAAAAATATGTTTCGATGGACCTGTTTTCAACGCAGATCTAATCCTTGAAGCTCATCCTAAAAATAATGATGAAATAAAATCTTGTTGCAACTAAAAAATAATAAAAATATTTGGAGGACTTTCATGGAAAACAAATTATTGAATATAAAATTTTTAGGAAAACAGTTTAAAAATCCAATACTTACTTCTTCTGGTTGTTTTGGATTTGGAATGGAATACAAAGATTATTTTAATCCTAATGAACTAGGAGGAATAGTTTTAAAAGGATTAACTTTAGAACCTAGAGATGGAAATTATGGTACTCGTATAGCCGAAACTTATTCTGGAATGCTTAATTGTGTAGGTCTTGAAAATCCAGGTATTGAACATTTTCAAGAAGTGACTTTAAAAGAAATCAAAAAAAACTCAATAGATACTATTCTTATTGCTAATATAAATGGGAAAGTTTTAGAAGAATACATTGAAATTGCTAAAAAAATAGAAAATGTCCCTGAAATAGATATGGTTGAATTAAATATATCTTGTCCAAATGTAAAAGACGGTGGAATGGCTTTTGGAGCTAATCCTGAAATGGCAGGTTTAATAACAAGAGAAGTAAAAAAAGTTCTTACAAAGCCTTTAATTGTAAAGCTTTCTCCTAATGTTACAGATATTGCAGGAATAGCTAAAATTGTAGAAGCTAATGGAGCAGATGCAATTTCTTTGATCAATACTCTTTTGGGAATGGCTATAGATATAAAAACTAAAAAACCGATTTTAGGAAATATTATGGGAGGGTTATCTGGACCTGCTGTTAAACCTGTAGCTTTAAGAATGGTTTATCAAGTAGCTAAAGCTGTAAAAATTCCTATTATTGGAATGGGAGGAATTTGTTCTGCAGAAGACGCTTTAGAATTTATAATGGCTGGAGCAACTATGGTTTCTGTAGGTAGTGGTATCTTTGTAAATCCTATATTACCACTTGAAATAAAAGAAGGTCTTAATGAATATTGTAAAAATAATAAATTAAATAATATTTCTGAAATAATCGGAATTGCTCATAACTAATGCTTTTAACAGGGAGAAAATAAATGAAATTAGAAAATAGAGATAGAATTATTGTAGCTTTAGATTATTCAAATATGGAAAACGCTAAAAAAACAATTGAAGATTTAGGAAATTCTGCAACTGTTTATAAAGTGGGACTTGAACTTTTCTTAAATACCAAAGGAGAAATAGTAGATTATTTAGTCACTCAAAGAAAAAAAGTTTTTCTTGATCTAAAATTTTATGATATTCCAAATACAACAACTATGGCATCTCTTTTTGCAGCTAAAGAAAAATGTTTTATGTTCAATGTACATGCTAGTGGTGGAAAAAAAATGATGAGTCTAGTTGCTGAAAAAGTAAAAGCTATTAATTCTGAAGTGTTGACTATTGCTGTTACAGTTTTAACAAGTTTCGATGAAGAAGAGATTTCAGAAACTTTTAATTCTAAATATACATTAGAAGAACTTGCGTTAAATTTAGCAAAATTAGCAAAACAATCTAATTTAGATGGAATTGTTTCATCTCCTTGGGAAGCAAAAAAAATAAAAGAACTTTGTGGAAAAGATTTTGTAACTGTATGTCCAGGTGTTAGACCAAATTGGTCAACTACTGATGATCAACAACGTATAATGACTCCCAAAGAAGCTATAAAAAATGGTTGTGACTACCTTGTAATAGGAAGGCCTATTACAAAACATGCTAGTCCTTCAACGGCTTTCAATATGATTTTAAATGAAATAAATGAAGGTCTCTCTGAATTAAAAAAATAAAATTCGATATTTCATAATAAAACATGTATACATTCAATAATAAAAATATTTTGGAGGAACAATATGAACGGAAAAAACCTTGTAGCAAAAGCTCTTTTAAAAACAGAAGCTGTTAAATTAAATGTCTCATCTCCTTTTACTTTTGTATCAGGAATAAAAAGTCCAATTTATTGTGACAATAGAAAAGTAATTGGATTTCCTGAAGAAAGAAATATCATTGTAAAAGAATTTATAAATAAAATAAAAGAATTAGAACTCCATAGCTCTGAATTTGAAGTTATTGCTGGAACTTCTACTGCTGGAATTCCTTGGTCTGCATTTATAAGTCAAGATCTAAATAGACCTATGGCCTACATTAGAGGAGAAAAGAAGGCTTATGGTGCAGGAAGACAAATCGAAGGAGCTGATTTGACAAATAAAAAAGTTTTAGTGATAGAAGACCTTATTTCTACAGGAGGAAGTTCTATAAAAGCTGTAAATGCAGCATTAGAAGCTGGTGCTTCAAAAGTTTTTGTCCTTTCTATTTTTTCGTATGAATTTAAAAAAGCATATGATGCATTCCAAGACTCTAACATAAAATGGAGTAGTTTATCAAATTTTCCAGCGTTACTAGAAACAGCTAAAAATGAAAATTATATTTCTGAATCAGAAGAAATTATAGCTGCTAAATGGAATTCAGCTCCAGAAAAATATTAAAAGATATAATAAATAATAAAGCTCTAAAGAACTATCTTTAGAGTTTTATTATAATAAAGGAGAACTTATGTTATTGATAAAAAATGCTAAAATTATTGTTGGAGAATATACTGAAATCCTCTCAAATCAAATAAAAGATTTAGAAATTATAACTGACATTTTAATAGAAAATGAAACTATAAAAAAAATAGAAAAAAACATTACCCCTAACAATAATATGACTAAAATAATAGATGCACAATTCAACTATGTTATACCAGGAGTTGTCGATGCCCATGTACACATGAGAGACCCTGGATTATGCCATAAAGAAGATTTCATGACTGGAAGCATGGCAGCAGCTAAAGGTGGTGTTACAACCTTCCTAGACATGCCTAATACACTTCCATTTACTACTTCTGAAATAAGTTTCAACGAAAAGAAAAAAAATTGTGAAAATAGATCTTATGTAGATTATGGTTTTCACTTTGGTGGAAGTAAGCAAGACAATTCTCAAGATATTTTAGCTATCTCTAATCTTGTAGCTTCTACAAAAATATTTCTAAATATGTCTACAGGAAATATGCTTGTAAAAGAAGATAATATTTTGAAAAATCTTTTTACTGCTTCAAAAATTATTTCTGTTCATGCTGAAGAGGAAAAAGTTGAAGAAGCTATCAACCTTTCTAGAAAATTTAATAAAACTCTTTATTTATGCCACTTATCTACTGCTTCTGAAGTTAAATTATTAAAAAAAGCTAAAAAAGAAGGACTAAAAGTCTTTGGAGAAGTAACTCCCCATCATTTATTTTTAAATGAAGCAATGAGAAAAGAATCTTTTGAAAAAAATATGCTATTACAAATGAAACCTGATTTAAAATCTATCAAAGATAACGAAGCTCTTTGGAAAGCTCTCAATGAAGGGATTATTGATACCATAGGTACAGATCATGCTCCACATACTTATAAAGAAAAACTGGATAAAATAACATTTGGAATTCCAGGAATTGAAAATTCTTTGGAAATGATGCTTTTAGGTTATAAATTAGGAAAAATAAATCTTTTTAAAATTATAAAATCGATGTCAGAAAACCCAGCTAAAATTTTTAATATTTCTAATAAAGGAAAACTCCAAGAAGGTTATGATGCTGATTTAGTAATTTTAGACTTGAATAATAGTACTACTATCAATAATACAAAAATTATTTCTAAATGTAAATGGACTCCGTATAAAGGTTTTTCTACAGGTGGAACTATAGTTACTACTATTTTAAGAGGACACATCATTTATGAAAAAGGAAATTTTTCAAATCCTTTAGGAAAAGAAGTTTTATATTTCAAATAATGAATAAAAAAAAATCACCGATGATTACCGGTGATTTTTTTATTTTCCAACACAGAAATTTTTAAATATATGATCCAGTAAATCTTCACTGCTTATTTCACCAGTTATTTCTGACAAAGCATCTAAAGCTTCTTTTAAATCAACTGCTATTAAATCCATAGGAAGTCCAGTGTCAATAGTTTCAAATATATTTTCAATAGCATCTTTAGTTTTTTCTAAAGCTGATTTATGACGTATATTTGTTATTACTAATTTTTGTGAACTATCTTCAATTTCTCCTTTAATAATATAAGAATAAAGCTTTTCTTCCATAAGTTCTATTCCTATATTTTCTTTAGCCGAAACCTCAATCCAATGAGTCACTTTTGTTAATTTAGACAAATCAACTTTTCTTTTCATATCTATTTTATTTAAAATTCCTATTACATTACTAGCTTTTATATTTTCATGAATTCTATAATCTTCTTCTTCTAAATAATTTGAAGAATCTATTACAAATAAAACTAAATCAGCTTGTTTTATAAGCAGTTCAGATTTTTCAACACCTATACTTTCTACAAAATCTTCTGTATTTCTGATTCCTGCAGTATCTACAAGAATTAATGGAATTCCTTTTAAGTTAATAACTTCTTCTATAACATCACGTGTAGTTCCTGCTATATGAGTTACTATAGCTCTTTCTTCACGTAATACAGAATTTAATAAACTAGATTTTCCAACATTAGGTTTTCCTACTATTGCAGTTTTTACACCTTCTTTTATCATTTTTCCTTTATCATATGATAAAATTAATTCATTTGATGTTTTTATTACTACTTCTAGATTATCCACTAAATTAACTGGTAACGGATCATCTATTCCTTCTTCAGGATAATCTAAAACAACATTTATATGAGCTGTAACATCTAGCAATAACTTTTTTAAATTTTCTATTTGTTCTTTTAAATCTCCACGAAGTTGATTCAAAGAAAGAGAAACACTTTTTTCTGTTTTTCCATGTATCATGTCCATAACTGCTTCTGCTTGAGTCAAATCTATTCTTCCATTTAAAAAAGCTCTTCTTGTAAATTCTCCACTTTCAGCATGTCTTGCCCCATATCTTAAAACTGTTTGCAAAACTTTTTCAGTTATTACAAATCCACCATGACAATTTATTTCAACAATATCTTCTTTAGTATAAGTGTTAGGTGCTTTTAGTATTGAAACTAAAACTTCATCAACAAGTTCTTCTTCATAATATATATGCCCATAATTTATAGTAAAAGTTTTTAAAGATTTTACTTCTTTTTTAGATTTAGGAACAAATATTTTTTCTAATATATTTATAGCATTATTTCCTGAAATTCTTACAATTCCTATTCCACCTTCTCCTCTAGGAGTAGAAATAGCAGCAATGGTATCAAACATATATTCACCTACTTTTTCTTTTTTATTACAATATATCTTTTCGGATCTTTTCCTTCACTAAATGTATCTAATTCTGAATATCTATTAACAACTTCATGAATTATTTTTCTTTCTCTTGGTGGCATTGGATTTAATCTAATAATCTTATTTGTTTGAATCGCTTTTTCAGACATTTTTTTAGCCAATTCTCTTAAAGTTTCATTTCTTTTTTCTTTAAACCCTTCTACATCGACTTCTATTCTACAATCTTTTACGATTGAATTTAATAAATATTCAAAAGAATTTAAAGTTTTTCCTTTTTTACCAATAATAATTCCATTATCTTCACCAAAAAGATTAACAATATAATATTTTCCTTCATTAGATGAAATTTCTGCTTCTAAATTTAGATTCATATTATTTAATAAAATTTTTGTTTTTTCTATTATAATTTTAGCTTTTATTTCTTTTTGTTCTTTTTTTATAGAATTTTTTGATTTTATTTTTTCTTCTTCTTTAAAAATAATATTTTCTTCTTTTTTTACTATTTTAAGAGAAGCTAATTCTTCTTTTTTTTCTTCTATTATTGTAGATTTATCTTTTATTTTTATAGATTTTTTTTCTTTATCAATAGTAATTAAATAAACTCCTTCTTTATTAAAAAATCCTAAAAAAGATTTACTTTTTTGTTTTTCTACAACACTAACAATATCATTTGAATTAGCTTCTAAAATTTTTAAAGCTCTTTGAATTGCAGCTTCTTTATTCATAGATTTAATTTCAATTGTATTTTCCATTTATTTTTTTTCACCTCTTTTAATAATCCAATATTGTTGAATTATTCCAGCTAAACTTGATACAACCCAATAAAGTTGAAGGCCTGCAGGCATTTTATAAGAAATGAATATCATCATAACAGGAAAAATATACATCATATTTTTCATTTGAGGATTTGAATCACTCGAACCTGTTATTTTTTGTTGTAAAAATGATAAAATTCCATTTAATAACGGTAATATGTAAAATGGATCTGGAGTCCCTAAAGATAACCATAAAAAAGATTCATTTAATGGAACACTCTGCATATATTTGTAAGGAAATTCTGGATTAATTGATGCTGAATCTATTTTTAAAACTCCAAAAAGAGCAAATAAAATAGGCATCTGAATTAACAATGGCAAACACCCTCCTGCTGGATTTATTTTTTCTTTTTTATATAATTCCATAGTTTTTTCATTCATAGTTTTTGCATCATCTTTATGTAAAGTTTTTATTTTCTCTATTTCAGGTTGTATTTCTTTCATTGCTCTCATTGATTTATCTTGTTTTATTGTTAAAGGTAATGTTACTAGTTTTGTAAGAATTGTTATCCCAATTATAGCTAAACCAAAACTACTTGTAATTTTGTAGAGTTCTACTAAAACACCACCTAATAATTTGTATAAAAATTCCATATATAAATCCTCCAATTTTTTATTATAACTAAAAATTCCCCATTTTTTCAAAAAATAACAAAATTATGGTAAGTAATCTATTCCTCCTGGATGAAAAGGATGACATTTTAAAATCCTTCTTAATCCCAAATAACAGCCTTTTATTACTCCATATTTTTCAATTGCTTTATATGTATATTCTGAACAACTTGGATAAAATCTACATTTTTTTCCAAAAATTTTAGAAATATATTTTTGATAAATTCTTATTAACAATAATAATATTTTTTTCATAATTTTAATAATTTTGCTCTTGATAAAACTTTATCTAAATCTTTTTTTATTTTATTATAATCGATTATTTTTATATCTTCACCAGATTTTTTTTTTGCTACAAAAATAATATCAAATCCAAAATCAATATTATTATAATTTAATCTTACATATTCTTTAAAAAGTCTTTTTATTCTATTTCTAGAAACAGCATTTCCTATTTTTTTACTTGCTACAAATCCAAAATTTAAAAGTTGACTATTATTTTTTTTAAAAAAAATTAGAGAGTAATAACCAAATTCTTTTTTTCCAAGATTATAGATTATTTGAAACTCTCTATTTTTTTTTAAGTTATTAATTTTCATAACTCTCCTTGTATCTTAAGAAAGAATTTTTTTTATTTTGAAAAACCCGGTGAAATATGCACCGGGTTTTATGCTGATAATACTGCTCTTCCTCTGTCTCTTCTTCTCTTAAGTACTTTTCTTCCGTTTTTAGTCTTCATTCTAGATCTAAATCCGTGATCCTTTTTTCTCTTGCTGTTGTTAGGTTGGAATGTTCTTTTCATCTATACTTCACCTCCTAAAATATTCATGTATTTCAGATTAGTATTTTATAGTAATTATGCTAATTTGTCAAGATTTTTTTAATTAAAACTAATAATAAAATAAAATTTTTATTGAGAGAATAAAGAAAAACTTATGTATGTATAATGTATAATGTATAATGTATAGACCTTTATGCTAAAAAAAACAGCTTCAAACCAAACAAAATCAATAAAAAAATAAATAAAAATATTATTGTATATAGACACATTTTAAAAACTTATATTTTTCAATGGATTTTTAAAGAAAACGATTAAAGATAAAAATTAAAAATCTTTATTTTTCAATAAAAAAAATCATTATAAAATATTATTGTATATAAGCATGAATAAAACATATATTTTTCGGTGTTCTAAAAATAAAATAAAAAATAAACCTTTTAAAATCAACAAAAAAATAGATAAAAAAGTATTATTGATTATAAGCATATAAAAAAAATCAAAATTAAAATAAAAAAATAATAAAATTAGATTGATTTTTATAGTATAAGTAAAAAAAAAACTTAAAAAAACTTAAAAAAAATTATTATTGATTATAGACATAAAAAATAGTATAATATTTTTCTATTAATTATTATTGTTTATAGTCAAAAGGAGAAAAATGAAAACTATTGAAGTTTTAAAAATAGAAGAAGAAAAGATAGAAAAAGAAAATGAAATAGATTTTTTTAATATTTCTTCTGTTGGTTCTTTAGTAGAAGATTTAAAAAAAATAGAAATAAAATTAGAAGATGTTCCAGATATTGAATTTAAAGAAGTAATTATAAAAGAAACTGGAAATTTTTTAAATTTGAAAGATAATGTTATAAATATTCCTATAGAAATGCTAATATTTCCATTTTTTACTCCACAAAAACAAAATAAAAGGGTAAATTTTCAATACACATTTGAAGATATGGGAGTAAGCATGATGTGTACTTTGATAGCTAAAAGTTCTACGGATAAAGTTTTTCAACCTTCTATATTTGAAGAAAAAATATATACATATTTAATTTCTATGTATGAAGCTCAAAAAGATGGTGAAGATAGTGATGAATACATAGATTTTGAAATTTCTGATTTTATCGTAAATTTTTTAGGAAATAAAATGAATAGAACTTATTATACAAAAGTAGAACAAGCTTTAAAAAATTTAAAAAATACTGAATATCAATTTATGGTTTCTAATCATACTAAATTAGGAAAATATAAATTTGAAGATGAAGAATTTAAACTTTTAACTTATCAAAAATTAAAGGTTGGAAAAAAAATATATTATAGAGTCACTTTAAATAAAAATATTAGAAAAAAAATTAAGGAAAAAAGATATGTTAAATACAATTCAAAAACTTTAGTAGAAATAATGAATCTTGATCCCATAGCAGCTAGAATATACAAATATATAAGTAAAATGAGATATGAGCAAAATATGAATACAATAAATATAAGAACTTTGGCAGCAATAATTCCTTTAAAAACAGAACAAGTAACAGAAAGAGTTAGTAAAGAAGGAAAAATAAAAACCTATATATTGTGTAGGATGAAACAAGTTTTAAGTAGAATTCAAAAAGCATTTGATGTGTTGAAAGAATTAGGATATATCGAATTTTATTCAAATGAATATGACAAGATTCAAAACACTTATCACTTAACATATAAATTTAATTATGAAAAAGATGGAACTTGTCATATATCGTCATTTATAGAGAATAATAAAAAAAATAAAACAAAAGTAGAAACAATAAAAAATGAAACAATAAAAATAAAAAAAGAAATTCCAGTGGTTAAAACTAAACCAATAAATTCAGAAAAAACAAATAATTCTAAAATTAATTTTTCAGAAAAAGTTTTGGATAAAATAATAAAAGCAAAAAGAAATATTTACGTAAGTAAAAGTTGGGATAAAAGAGTTGAAAATAAAATCAATAAAATTTTTAGTCAACATGGAGAAGACTTTACAATAAAACTTTTAAATGAATTATATAAAAGTTTAGCTAATCCAATAAAAACTACTTTAGTTCAGTATATTAATGGACTTTTAAAAAATTTAATATCTTTTGAAGAAAAGCCTAAAAAAGAAAATTTGACTCTTTTTGGAAATTTTAATCCAAATTTAGAAAAAAATAATTTAAGTAAATTAACAAAAACAGGAATAAAAAGAGCAGGAAAAACTTTTAGTAAACCAATAGATTCTTCAGTAACTTCATTAAAAGAAATGATAGAAGAAAAAACATTAAAAACATTTTCATTGTATGAAAAAATGGATGATTATGAAAAGTTAAAATTAGAAAAACAGGCTATAAAACTTTGTTGTGAAGAAACAGGAATGACTGAAAAAATATTAATTACAATGAGAGAAAAATTAAAACCAGCATATATAAATGCAATAAAAATTTATATTGAAAAAGTTTTGAATTTGAATATTACATAAAAATAAAAAAAATTCTGTCTTAAAGATGGAATTTTTTTATTTTTACATAATTGAAGAAAAAAGAGAGTTATTTATATTGAAAATTAGTAATTAAATCAAAATTATTTAAGAGAAAAAAATAGTATTATTAACTAATTTATGGTATTATTTATGAGATAAAACAAAATAAATTAAGAAAGGAGAAGCGTATGAAAGAAATAAAAATAACAACAGAATATATAAAATTAGATCAATTTTTAAAATGGATTGGAATAGCTGAAAACGGAGTAGAAGCAAAATATTTTATTCAAGAAGAGCAGGTTGAAGTGAATAAAGAAATAGAGACAAGAAGAGGAAAAAAGTTGTATTCGGGAGATATAGTCAAGTTCAATAATGAAGAATACAAAGTTATATAAAATTAAAATATAATGAAGAGGTTGAGAATGACTTTAAATGAAATAAATTTTATAAATTTTAGAAACTTAAAAGATTTAAATATAAAATTTCAACCTAATTTTAATCTTTTTATAGGAAAAAATGGACAGGGAAAAACAAGTATATTGGAAGCAATATATTTTACTATAACAGGAAAAAGTTTTAGAACAAATAAGATAAATGATGTAATAAAATATGGTGAAAAAATATGTGGGAGTTATTTAGCATATTCAGATACAAATGGAGAAAAAAGCACAAGTATAAAATTTTCAGAAAATAAAAAAATATATAATTTTAATAAAAATAAAGTAAGTTTTGATGAATTTTATGGAAAAATTAGTGTTGTAATTTTTATTCCTGAAGAAATAGAGTTAATAACGGGAAATCCTAATTTTAGAAGAAAATTTTTTGATGAAGAGATATCTCAAACAAATAAACAATATTTTTTTTATCTTAAAGAATATAACAAACTTCTAAAAATAAGAAACCACTATTTAAAAGAAAAAAAAACATCAGATTCTTTATATGAAATTTATACAGATAAATATATTGAAACAGCTTCGAAAATTATAGAATTAAGAATAAAATACATAAAAAATATAAGTATAATTATAAATTTAAATTATAGAAAAATTTTTGATGATACAAAAGAATTGTCCTTAGTTTATAACTCAAATCTTAATTATGATAAAAAAGATGAGCTAGAGGATATAAAAAGAAAAATAAAAAATGAAATTAAAAATCAAAAAGAAAATGAAAAAAGATATGGTTACTCCTTAATAGGTCCACAAAGAGACGAATTCAAATTTTTGTTAAATGGAAAAGAAGCAAAATCTTTTTCATCTCAAGGAGAAAAAAAATCAATAATATTTTCATTGAAATTATCACAAATAGATATGATTTATAAAGAAAAAAAAGAAAATCCTATTTTTGTAATAGATGATATTTCTTCTTATTTTGATCTAAATAGAAAAGAAAGCATCTTGAAATATTTGGCTAAAAAAAAAGTTCAATTATTTATAAGTTCAACAGAAGAACTAAATGTTGAAAGTAAAAAATTTTATATTGAAAATGGTGAAATAAATGATGATAGAACTTAAAAATATTAAAGAGTTGATAGAAAATGCATTGAAGAAAAGTAAAAAATTAAAAGAGGTCTATTTAAAAAATAATTGGGAATATATAATTGGTGAAGTTTCAAAAAAAAGTTTCCCATTATTTTTAAATGAAAAAACTCTTTATATAGTGGTAGAAAATAATGTTGTTATGCATTATATTTTTTTGAAAAAAGAAAAAATAATAGAAAAATGTAATGAAATATTAAACGAAACTTATATAAATGATTTAAGCTGTAAAATTGGAAAAGTTGACGAGGTTAAAAAGAATTTTTTTGGAGGAAAAAATGAATAATTATCAAGCAGAGAATATAACCGTTTTAGAAGGATTAGAAGCGGTAAGAAAAAGACCAGGAATGTACATTGGAAGTACTTCTGAAAGAGGTTTACATCACTTAGTTTGGGAAATAGTAGATAATTCTGTAGATGAAGCTTTAGCAGGACACTGTGATAAAATTTTAATTAATTTATTACCAGATAATATAATAGAAGTTATAGATAATGGAAGAGGAATTCCAGTAGGGATTCATCCAAAATATGGAAAATCAGCATTAGAGGTAGTTTTAACTGTTCTTCATGCAGGTGGAAAATTTGAAAATGATAATTATAAAGTATCAGGAGGTCTTCACGGAGTTGGAGCTTCAGTTGTAAATGCTTTATCTGAATGGATAGAGGTAGAAGTTCGTAGAGAAGGAAATTTATATTTTCAAAAATTTAGCAGAGGAAAACCTGAAGGCGATGTAAGAATAATAGGAACTTCAAATACAAATGGAACTACTTTTAGATTTAAAGCAGACCATGAAATTTTTGAAACTTTAGTTTATAGTTATTCAACACTAGAAACTAGATTTAAAGAATTAGCGTATTTAAATAAAGGTCTTCATATTGTATTTACTGACTCTAGAAAAGATGAAATAAAGACATCAGATTTAAAGTTTGATGGTGGAATATTAGATTATATCAAAGAAATAGAGCAAGGACAATATCATGTTATGACAGAACCTGTTTTTATGTCAGGAAATGTGGATAATGTAGATGTTGAAATCTCAATGACGTACAATTTAGGGCAAAGAGAATCAGTTTATTCATTTGTTAATAACATAAATACTCCAGATGGAGGAACACACGTAGCAGGATTTAGAACAGCCTTAACAAGAGCGATAAATGATGTTGCTAAAACTCAAGGACTGTTGAAAGACAAAGATGGAAAACTTCAAGGTTCAGACATTAGAGAGGGATTAACAGCTATTGTTTCTGTAAAAGTTGCTCAACCTCAATTTGAAGGACAAACTAAAACTAAATTAGGTAATACAGAAGTAACAGGGATAACATCTACAATAGTTTTTAGTTTTTTAAAAATATATTTGGAAGATAATCCTAACGAAACAAAAAAAATAATAGAAAAAATAATGAATTCTAAACGTGCTAGAGAAGCAGCACAGAGAGCTAGGGAATTAGTTCTTAGAAAATCAGCACTAGATATTGGTTCTTTACCAGGAAAACTAGCAGATTGCTCTTCTAAAAATTCTGATGAATGCGAAGTTTATATTGTTGAAGGAGATTCTGCAGGAGGATCAGCAAAACAAGGAAGAGATAGACGTTTTCAAGCAATATTGCCTTTAAGAGGAAAAATATTAAATGTAGAAAAATCTGGTTTGCATAAAGCTTTAGAAAATAATGAAATTAGAAATATGATTACAGCTTTTGGAACAAGTATAGGTGATAATTTTAATATTGAAAAAATAAGATATGGAAAAATTATAATAATGACCGATGCTGATGTAGACGGAGCTCATATAAGAGTTCTTATTTTGACATTTATTTACAGATATATGGTTGATTTAATAAACAATGGAAATATTTTTATAGCTCAGCCACCACTATTCAAGATTTCGGCAGGAAAAACTGTTATTTATGCATACAATGAAAAACAAATGAAAGAAATAACAGCTAAATATGACTCTGAAAATAAAAGATATGCTTTGCAGAGATACAAAGGTTTAGGAGAAATGAACCCTACTCAACTATGGGAAACAACTATGGATCCAGATACTAGAACTCTTTTAAAAGTTAGTATAGATGATGCAAGAGAAGCAGATATATTGTTTGATAAATTAATGGGAGATAAAGTGGAACCAAGAAAAGAATTTATCGAAGAATATGCACAATTCGTAAAGAATTTAGATATATAAAAAAGTTGGAGGAAATTTAATGTCGAATAGTATTGAAAACACACTAGATGTTGTAAATAATAGATATATAGAAGAAGAGTTAAAGCAATCATATTTAGATTATTCTATGAGTGTTATAGTAAGTCGTGCTCTTCCAGATGTAAGAGATGGACTAAAACCTGTTCATAGAAGAATTCTTTTTGCCATGAATGAACTGGGAATGACTCATGAAAAAACACATAAAAAATCAGCTAGAATAGTAGGAGAAGTCCTTGGTAAATATCATCCCCATGGAGATTCAGCAGTTTATAATACAATGGTTCGTATGGCTCAAGATTTTAGTTATAGATATCAACTTATAGATGGACATGGAAACTTTGGTTCTATCGATGGAGATGGGCCTGCAGCTATGAGATATACAGAAGCTAGAATGTCAAAAATAGCATCAGAACTTTTAGAAGATATAGATAAAGACACGGTAGATTTTAGAAAGAACTTTGATGATTCATTAGATGAACCAACTGTTCTTCCAGCAAAGCTTCCACATTTACTTTTAAATGGAGCAACAGGAATAGCTGTAGGAATGGCTACTAATATTCCACCTCATAATCTTGGAGAAGTTTGTGATGGAATTTTAGCATTAATAGAAAATAGAGATATAGAACCAATAGAGCTTATTGATTATATAAAAGGTCCAGATTTTCCAACAGGTGGAATAATAGATGGTAGAAAAGGCATATATGATGCTTACTTAACTGGAAGAGGAAGAGTCAAGGTTCGTGGTAAAGTTGAAATAGAAGAAGCAAAAAATGGAAGAACAAGTATAATAATAAAAGAAATTCCATATCAATTAAATAAATCTTCTCTTATTGAAAAAATAGCTTTATTAGCTAAAGAGAAAAAAATAACAGGGATTTCAGATTTAAGAGATGAATCAGATAGAGATGGTATAAGAGTAGTTATTGAACTGAAAAAAGGTGAAGAGCCAGAACTAATTTTGAATAAATTATATAAATATACAGAATTACAAAATACTTTTGGAATTATCTTATTAGCTTTATCAAATAATGTTCCTAAAGTATTAACATTGAAAGAAATTTTAGAAGAGTATTTAAAACATAGAGAAGAAGTAATTATTAGAAAAACAAAATTCAATTTAGATAAAGCAGAGAAGCGTTCTCATGTTTTAGAAGGATTTAGAATAGCTTTAGAAAATATAGACAGAGTAATTGAAATAATAAGAGGGTCAATAGACGCTAATATAGCTAAAGAGAATTTAATTCAAAAATATAATTTCACTGAAATTCAATCTAAAACAATATTAGAACTTAGATTACAAAGATTGACAGGAATGGAAAAAAGTAAAATAGAAAATGAATATAAAGAAATTCAAGAACTTATAATAGATTTAAAAGATATTTTATCAAAGCAAGATAGAGTTGATGAAATAATAAAATCAGAAATTTTAGAAATAAAAGAAAAATATAACGATAAACGTAGAACTTTAATAGAAGATGAACGTTTAGAAATCCTTCCAGAACATCTAATAAAAGACGAAAATGTAATTATTACAATAACTAATAAAGGTTATGTAAAACGTATGGAAGTTAGTAAATATAAAGCTCAAAAACGTGGTGGAAAAGGAGTTTCTACTCAAAATACAGTGGAAGATGATTTTGTAGAAAAGATTTATTCTGCTTCGAATTTAAATTTCTTGATGATATTTACAGATAAAGGAAGAGCTTTTAATTTGAGAGTTTATGAAATTCCTGATTCTTCAAAACAGGCAAGAGGAAAATTGATCTCTAATGTTATAAAATTAGAAGACGGAGAAAAAGTAAGAACAATAATAAAAATTACTGAATTTAGTGAACGTAGAAGTGTAATTTTTGTTACCAAAAAAGGTATTTTAAAGAAAACAAATTTAGATGATTTTAAAAATCTAAGAAGTAACGGAATAAAAGCTATAAAACTTCGTGAAAATGATGATATAATTTATGTTGGTATCATGGATAATGATCAAGATCAGATGTTTATGGCAACAAAATTAGGATATGCTGTAAGATTCTTCATGAACGAGATCAGAGAAATAGGAAGAAATGCTTCAGGGGTAAAAGGAATTTCTCTTAGAACAGAAGATGAAGTTGTTTCAGCTTCTATTTTAAAAAAGCAAGAAACTGTATTAACAGTATGTGAGAAAGGTTATGGAAAACGTACAAGAACTGATGAGTATCCTATTCATAATAGAGGTGGAAAAGGTATCATCAATATAAGAAGTAATAGTAAAACAGGTTTTGTTGTTTCAGTAACTCCGGTTCTTGAAGAAGAAGAAATTATGGCAATTACATCTTCTGGAATTGTAATTAGAACGCCTATAAAAGATATTTCTATAATAGGAAGAGCCACTTCAGGTGTAAAAATAATGAGAATAGCAGAAGAAGAAAAATTAGTATCGATAGCTAAAGTTAAAGCAGAAGTAGAAGAAGAAGATTTTGAAGAAATTTTAGAAAGTTTTGAATAGAACTGATAAATTTTAAAAGGAAAATAAAAAAAAGCATATGTATTTTGTATTAAAATAAAGGTGGGGATTTAAAATGAAAAAAGCTTTGATTTTATTTGGAAATGAAATTAATACAGAAAATTTAATAAAAAATGCAATTTATTTAAAAGAAAAATTTAATTTTTCTCTTTCGGGATTATATATTGATGATATTCGTAACCAAAATATAATGACTCAAGGAATTGATGGAGCAATATATGATACTACAACAAGTCGGATCAACGAAGAGTTAATAAAATTTAGGCAAGAAGAAGTCAAAGAAATTAATAAAAAATTAATTAAATATAATTCAAATATGGAAATAACTCTTGAAGTAGGTTTGACAGAAGAGATATTGAAAAACGCTATGAAAAATCAAGATCTTTTGATTTTAGGAAAAGGAGAAACTCTTTCAAGTTTACTTTTAGAAACATTAAAAGTAAATTATAAAAGTGTTCTGATAGCAGGAGATAAACTTTTAGATTTTTCAAAAATTTATATTGCTAATGATGATGGAGTAAAGGTTAATAAAAGCTGTTATCAATTTTTTAACTTGTTTCCTCAAGAAAAATTCTTTAAAGTTGTAGAAATTAATGATTATTTAGAAGAAAATATTCTCTTGAAATATTTAAAAGACAAAGAAAAAAAATATGAAGAAATAAAAGTACCAGATAAAGAAAGTCTAATTAAATATTTTTCAGAAGAAGAAAAAACAGGGCTTTTAATAATGGGTAATTTAAGTAAATCATATTTTTTAGAAAAGATAACTGGCAAAAAAGGATTTGAAATATTAGAAAAATCGAAATTGTCAGTTTTTATAGGATAGTTGATAAAATGAAAATATTAATAATCTCAGACTCCCACGGGAGTCTGAATAATTTAATTGAGATTTACGAAAAAGAAAATCCAGATAAGATATATGGAGCTGGAGATTTTTTAGATGATATAGATGAATTTAAATATATTTATCCTCAAATAGAAATATTATCTGTTTTAGGAAATTGTGATTTTTTTAAAAAAAATTTAAAAGAAGAACTTTTTTTTATAATAGAAGGAAAAAAAATATTTATTACTCATGGACACAAATATGAAGTAAAAGTTGGAAATAAAAAATTAATATTAAAAGCAGAAGAGTTAGAAGCAGATATTATTATATATGGACATACTCATAAAAAACAACTTCAAGAAATTAATAAGAAAATTTATTTAAATCCTGGGGCAGTAATAGACGGTAATTATGGAATTATAAATTTTTTTAAAGATAAAATAGAATTTAAGCAAAAAAAATTAACATCAAATGAATGTATAGATACAAAAATAATAAAATTGTAATTTTGGTTTGGAGGATAAATGAATATAGATTTGGATAATATAAAAATAAATGCAATTTCAGAAATTGAAAAAGCAGAAACACTTATTTTGTTAGAAGAGTTAAGAGTAAAATTTTTAGGAAAAAAAGGTGAAATAACAGAACTTTCAAAAAAAATGAAAGAAATTCCTAACGAGGAAAAAAAAGCATTTGGACAAGTTTTGAATGAATTAAGAAATTTAGTTACAAACTCTTTAGAAGAAAAAAAAGAAATTTTAAAACAAGAAGAAAAGAAATTAAGAATAGAAATGGAAAATTTGGATATAACTCTACCTGGAAATGAAGTTGAAACAGGTCGTCAGCATCCAATAACAGAAACAACAACATATTTAAAAGAAATATTTTTAAGCATGGGATTTGATATTGCAGAAGGACCAGAAATTGAAAAAGTTGAATACAATTTTGATGCTTTAAATATCCCAGAAGCTCATCCATCAAGAGATTATCAAGATACGTTTTACATAAAGGAAAATGAAGTTTTAAGAACACATACATCGCCAGTTCAAGTAAGATATATGTTAGAAAATAAACCTCCATTTAGAATGATCGCTCCTGGAAAAGTTTATAGATCTGATTATGATATTTCTCACACACCAATGTTTCATCAGTTAGAAGGGCTTATGGTAGGAGAGAATATATCTTTTGCTAACTTAAAAGCAATTTTAACAGAATTTGTAAAAAAAGTATTTGGAGAAACAGAAGTTAGATTTCGTCCACACTTTTTTCCATTTACAGAACCAAGTGCAGAAATGGATGTTCAATGTGTAATTTGTAAAGGGAATGGATGTAGACTTTGTAAGCATAGCGGTTGGTTAGAAATTATGGGGTGTGGAATGGTAGATCCTGAAGTTTTAAAAGCCGTTGGATATGATCATACTAAATACACAGGATTTGCTTTTGGAATGGGTCTTGAAAGAGTGACAATGCTTAGACATGGAATAGATGATTTAAGAGCATTTTTTGAAAATGATGTAAGGTTCTTAAGACAATTTAAATAATTAAAAAACTTAAATATAATAAAAAAAATAACTAAAAGAATTAAAATAGGAGAGAATAGATGCTAATATCCTTAGATTGGTTAAAACAGTATGTAGAAATAAAAGAAGAGACAAAAGATTTAGAAAAAGCACTTACAATGATAGGACAAGAAGTTGAAGGAATAGAAATTCAAGGAAAAGATTTAGAAAATGTAGTTATAGGTCAAATAGTTGAATTTTTGAAGCATCCAGAGGCAGAAAAATTAACATTATTAAAAGTTTCTATTGGTGAAGAAAAAGAATTGCAAATTGTTTGTGGAGCACCTAATCACAAATTAGGCGATAAAGTTGTAGTAGCTAAAATAGGAGCAATTTTACCAGGAGATTTTAAGATAAAAAAAAGTAAGATAAGAGGAATTGAGTCTGAAGGAATGCTTTGTTCAGAAGTTGAATTAGGTTTAGGAAAAGATGGAGATGGAATAATAATTCTTCCAGAAGAAGCTCAAATAGGCTTAGAATATAGAACATATTTAGGGTTGAATGATATAATTTTTGAACTAGAAATAACTCCAAATAGACCAGATTGTCTTTCACATATAGGAATAGCTAGAGAAGTTGCAGCTTATTATAGAAGAAATATAAAATACCCTTCTCATAATTTGAACGAAGTAATGGAAACTGTTGAAAATATTATGAATGTTAAAATAGAAAATAAAGAGAAATGTCCTGTTTATATGGGGAGATATATAAAAAATGTAAAAATTCAAGAGTCACCAGAATGGTTAAAAAAGAGAATAAACGCTATGGGATTAAAGAGTATAAACAACATAGTAGATTTAACTAATTTTGTGATGTTTGAATATAATCAGCCTATTCATGCATTTGATGCAGATAAAATTTCTGAAAATTCAATTGTGATAAGAAATGCTAATCCAGGAGAAAAAATAGTAACTTTAGATGGAGTAGAAAGAGAATTACAAGGTGAATTAGTTATTGCAGATATAGAAAAGCCAATTGCTATAGCTGGAATAATAGGAGGTAAAAATTCAGAAGTAGACGAGAATACAACTAATATATTTTTAGAAGTTGCATACTTTACACCTGAAAATATAAGAAAAACTTCTAAGAATATTGGAGTTTCTACAGATTCATCTTACAGATTTGAAAGAGGTACAGATTCACAAAGTTTAGAAACTGTGCTTGAAAGAATTGCTAGTTTAATAGAAAAAAATTGTGGTGGTGAAATATTAAAAGGAAAAATTTTAGAAAGTTCTAAAAACCATGAAAAAATAGAAATTCCTTTAAGTATATCTAAATTAAATAGTTTTGTAGGTAAAAAAATACCTTTTGATGAGATTGGTTCGATTTTAACGAATTTAAATTTAGAAATAAAAACAATAGATATGAATCATTTGATTGTAACTCCACCGTCTTATAGAGGTGACTTAACTAGAACAGAAGATCTTTACGAAGAAGTAATTCGTATGTATGGATTTGAAAACATAGAAGCTATTATGCCTAAGGAAGATATTACTCCAGGAAAAAAAGATAAAAATATAGAACTTGTTGACAATACAAAAGAAATTTTGAAAAATATAGGTCTTCAAGAAGTTATAAACTATAGTTTTATATCGAAGCAAGCTATAGAAACTATGGGAATAAAAGAAAAAACTATTGAAGTATTAAATCCTATAAACGAAGATTTTATGATAATGAGACCTACTTTAATGTATAGTTTATTAGCAAATATTAGAGATAATTTTAATAGAAATCAAGACGATTTAAAATTTTATGAAGTTTCAAAAGTATTTTTACCTTCAGAGCAATTAGCAAATGAAGAATATAGAGTAGCTATAGCTCTTTCAGGAAAAAAAATGAGAACTTTATGGAATTCAAAACCAGAATCTTATGATTTTTATTCAATAAAAGGCTATATTGAATCATTTTTAGAAAAAATGGGAATTTCAAAATATTTACTAGTAAGAACAGAAAATAATAATTTTCATCCTGGAAGAGCAGCGGATATATATATAGGTAGAGAATTAATAGGAAGTTTTGGAGAGATTCATCCTGATTTAGCAGAAAAAATGGATATAAAAAGAGACAGAGCATATATAGGAGAATTAAATTTAAATTTAATTTCAAAATATAGTAAAAATAAAATAAAATATGAGAAAATTATAAAATATCCAGAAGTTACAAGAGATTTAGCTATATTATTGGATGAAAAAGTTTTTGTTGGTGACATGGTTGGAGAAGTAAAGAAAATATCAACATTTATAGAAAAAGTTAATATATTTGATATTTACCAAGGAGCAAACATAGAAAAGGGTAAAAAATCAGTAGCAATAGGACTTGTATTTAGAAAATCTACTGGAACTTTAGAGGAAAAAGAAATAGCAGAAATAATTGAAAAAATTCTTGAGCTTATTGGAAAAAAATATGATGGTCAAATGAGACAAGCTTAATCAAAGTAGGAGAAAAAATGAAATTAATAGTTGGACTGGGAAATCCAGGCACTAAATACGAAAAAACTAGGCATAACATAGGTTTTGAAATCATAGATCTTTTATCTAAAGAATTAAGAACTCTTCCATTTAAAGATAAATTTCAAGGTTCTTTATCTGAAATATCTTTAAATGGAGAAAAGATACTATTTTTAAAACCACAAACTTATATGAATTTGAGTGGTGATTCTGTAAGTGCAATAATAAAATTTTATAAAATAGAAAAAAAAGATATTTTAATCATTTTTGATGATATGGATCTTTCTTTAGGAAAAATAAGATTTAAAACTTCTGGAAGTGCAGGAGGTCATAATGGAATAAAATCTATAATATCTCATATAGGACAAGACTTTTCAAGAGTAAAATGTGGAATAGGAAAAGCGATTTCTAGAGACGAAAATATAGATTTTGTTTTAGGAAGATTTTCAAAAGAAGAGCAATTGTTGGTAGATGAAATGTTTAAATCAGTTATTTCATGTACTAAAGATTTTATAGAAGAACAAAGCTATGAAAAAATAATGCAAGAATACAATAAAAAATAGGAGTACATTATGGAAAACGTCATTTTAAATACATTTAAAAATCAAATTATTTCAATATTGCCAAAAATAGTTATAAGAGGAGTTCTTTTACTTGTAATTCTATTTTTTGCAAAAAAAATATTAAATTTAATTTTAAGTGCTTATAAAAAAACAGCAAAAGCAAAAGGAATAGATCCACTTTTAGAAAGTTTTTTATCTTCTTTAATAAATACAATTTACTATATTGGAGTAGCTTTCCTTGTTATTGGGATAATAGGAATACAAGCTACATCAGTAGCAACTTTATTAGGAGCAGCAGGTTTAGCTGTAGGTCTTGCCCTTCAAGGAAGTTTATCTAATTTAGCTGGTGGAATATTAATTTTATTCTTTAGACCTTTCAATAAAGGAGACTTTATTTCGAATAATTCAGGAATAGATGGAAGTGTTGAAAAAATCAGAATACTTTATACAGAATTATTGACAGTAGATAATAAAAGTATAATAGTTCCAAATGGAGTTTTAGCAAATAATCCTGTTATTAATTTTTCTAAAAATGCAGAAAGAAGAGTAGATTTAATTTTTTCTGTTTCTTACGATACATCAATAGAAAAAGCTATTTCATTGATGGAAGAAGTTGCTAATAATCATCCAAAAATAAATCAAGAAAAAGAAAAAAAGATAAGATTATTTAAGCATAATGCAAGTTCATTAGATTTTGTGTATAGAGTATGGTGCAAAAAAGAAGACTATTTTGATGTAATGTTTGATTCAAATGAGTTAGTGAAGATAATTTTTGATAAAAATGGGATAGAGATACCGTATCAAAAAATTGATATTTATAAAAAAGAAAATAGCTAAACTTATAAAAAAGGACTGACTAATGTTAGTCCTAAAATTTTTTAAATTCAAATTTTTTTTGTTAAATCATTTAACTACAACCTTCATTAGTGCTTTCATAAAATTATAGGCATTAACTGTTTTTAAAACTATGTAAACAAAATATATACATAGTTTTTTTTAATTAAATTAAATTTAATGATTTATTTTAAAACTTTTTAATCTAAAATAAATCAAAATAATAAATTTTAGTTTTTTAAAAAACTTGAGAATAAAATTTGAATATGTTAAAATTAGTAATATTAAAATACAAAGAATAAATAAATAGGGGTGAAAATTAAAATGAATATTTTTGGTTTTAAGGGCGGAATACACTCTAAAGATAACAAAAGTCAGACTGAAAACAAAACAACAGAAAGAATTAGTATACCTAATATGCTTTACATTCCTATGTTACAGCACATAGGGACTCCTTTAGATCCTATAGTTCAAATAGGAGAAAAAGTTTTAAAAGGACAAAAAATAGCAGAGTCTTCTGCTTTTTTAGCGGCTCCAATTCATGCTCCAACAAGTGGAACTGTAAAAAAAATAGATAATTATCACTTTCCTTTAATGGGAAAAGTAAAAACAATTTTCTTAGAACCTGATGGAGAAGAATTATGGTGTGAATTAGAAAAAATAGAAGATTGGAAAAATAGTGAAAAAGAAGATCTTTTAAATCATATAAAAGACAAAGGAATAGTAGGATTAGGAGGAGCAAGCTTTCCTACACATATAAAATTGAATCCTCCTTCTGAAGCTGAAGTTGATACTCTTTTAATAAATGCAGCAGAATGTGAACCTTATCTTAATTCAGATAATAGAACAATCCTTGAGAAGTCATTTGAAATATTAGAAGGTGTGGAAATATTAAGAAAAATTTTAAAAGTAAAAAATATTGTTATCGGAATAGAAGACAATAAAAAAATAGCTATTCAAAAATTAAAAGAAATATTCAATGAAACAGATATAAAAATAGCTGTTGTAAAAACTTTATATCCTCAAGGAGGAGAAAAGCAACTAATAAAATCTGTTTTAAATAGAGAAGTTCCTTCAGGAAAATTACCTTTAAATGTTGGAGTTGTTGTTCAAAATATAGCGACAGCAGCAGCAGTGTATGAAGCTGTTGTAAACGGAATTCCTTTAATTGAAAAAATAATAACTGTTTCAGGAGGAGCTGTAAGAAATCCTAAAAATATTGTAGCTTTAATAGGTACACAAATAGGAGAACTATTGAATGCAGCAGAGGCAGACAGAGAAAAAATAGATAGACTAGTAGTCGGTGGTCCTATGATGGGAATGGCTCAATACACAGATGAGGTTCCTGTAGTGAAAGGAACTTCAGGTGTTTTAGGATTAACAAAGGAAGAAACAAATCGTTGCAAACCTAGACCTTGTATTGGGTGTGGAAAATGTGTAGATGCATGTCCTATGGGCTTACCTCCAGTTATGTATGCAAGATTAGGAGAGTTTGGATATTGGGAACAGATGAAAACACACAATCTTATGGATTGTATAGAATGTGGATGCTGTACATTTATTTGTCCATCCAATAGACCTTTAACAGAAAGTATAAAATTAGGTAAAGTAAAAATTAGAAGTATGATGAATAAATAATAACGGAGGAAACAAAGTGTTAAAAGTATTTAGAATGGGGCCTTCACCTCATATAAGAACATCTGAAACAGTGGATACAATCATGTATGACGTAATAATATCTTTAATACCAGCATTTTTAATGGCTTTTTATGTTTTTGGATCAAGAGCTTTAATTGTAACAAGCTTTTCAATAGCAACTTGTTTAATTACAGAATTTGTTTGTCAAAAAATAATGAAACAAGAAAGTTTTGTTTTTGATGGAAGTGCTATAATAACAGGAATATTATTTGCTTTTGTGATACCACCATATATGTCGTTAGCCTATGTAATTATAGGAGCTATGATTTCTATTTTATTAGGAAAAATGGTTTTTGGTGGATTGGGACATAATGTATTTAATCCAGCTTTAGTAGGAAGGGCTTTTGTTCAAGCTTCTTGGCCATTAGCGATAACAACTTTTGCGTATGATGGAAAATCTGGAGCAACAGTATTAGGAGCAATGAAACAAGGAATTCCACTAAGTGAATCTTTAATAGAAAATGGAAATAGTTATTTGCAAGCTTTTATAGGAAATATGGGTGGCTCTTTAGGAGAAACTTCTGCATTAGCTATTCTTTTAGGAGGAATCTATTTGATATACAAAAAACAAATAGACTGGAAAGTACCAACTATAACTATTCTAACAGTATTTATACTGACAATGTTAATGGGACAAGATCCATTACAACATATATTATCTGGTGGACTTTTTTTAGGAGCTTTTTACATGGCAACTGATATGACAACAAGTCCTTTTACTCCTAAAGGTCGTGCTTTATTTGCTTTGCTGCTAGGTGTTTTAATTTCGGTTATAAGAGTAAAAGGTGGATATCCTGAGGGAACTGCTTATGCTATATTGATAATGAATGGTTTTGTACCTCTTATAAATAAATATATTACCCCTAAAAAGTTTGGGACGGTGAAAGCATAATGGAAAAAAATCGTTACATACATTATGGAATGATTCTTGCTACAATTGCTTTTTTATCTGCATTTGTATTAGCAATGGTAAATAATTTTACAAGTGTAGTTATAAAAGAAAATGCAACGAAAGTTGTAAATGAAGCTAGAAAAAAAGTTTTGCCAATGGCTAAAAATTTCTTTGAAAATGAAACTATAGAAAAGCAAAATTTGAATTTTATTCCAGGAAAAAATGATTCTGGAGAAACAGTTGGCTATGTTGTAACAGCTTCAGAAAATGGTTATGCAGGAGCAATAGAATTTGTACTTGGAATATCTAAAAATGGGAAAATAACAGGATTAGATATAGTTGGACATCAAGAAACACCAGGGCTAGGTTCGAAAATCACAAGCAAAGAGTGGAAAGAACTTTGGATTGGAGAAGATTCAACACATAAATTTGATAAGAATACAGATGGTTTTTCTGGTGCTACAATATCTCCAGAAGCTGTTTATCGTGGAATGATGAAGGTTCTAAGTACTTATGATAACGAGGTGAAGTAATGGAAAAAAACTATAAAGAAATTTTAACAAAAGGATTGGTAAAAGAAAATCCAGTTTTTGTTTTATTGCTAGGGCTTTGTCCAACTCTAGGAACATCAACTTCAGCTATCAATGGATTAGCAATGGGGTTAGCAACAACAGTAGTTTTAGCCTCATCTAATGTGATGATATCAGCTGTTAAAAAAATAATACCAGACAAAGTAAGAATACCGGCTTTTATAATGATAATAGCCTCATTAGTAACAATAGTTGAAATGCTGATGAAAGCTTATTTGCCAGATATATATTCTGTATTAGGAATTTTTATTCCACTTATTGTTGTTAATTGTATTGTATTAGGAAGAGCAGAAAGTTTTGCTTCAAAAAATGATGTATTTTCTTCTCTTTTAGATGGAGTAGGTTCAGGCTTAGGTTTTGCTCTAGCATTGACTATATTAGGTTCAATAAGAGAAATCATAGGAAATGGAACTTGGTTTAACATAGTTGTAACTCCTGCAAGTTATACTCCTGCCTTAATATTTGTATTAGCTCCAGGAGCATTTATAACAATCGGGTGTATAATAGCTACTCAAAACTATTTAAAACAAAAAAAACAGGAGGAGAGTAGATAATGGATTTTGGAAAACTATTTTCGATTATAATAGGAGCTATTTTTATAAATAACTTTATATTTGCTAAATTTCTGGGAATTTGCCCTTTTATGGGAGTTTCAAAAAAAGTTGATTCCTCTATAGGAATGGGAATGGCTGTAACTTTTGTTATAACATTAGCTTCTGGAGTTACTTGGGTTATTTATTATTATATTCTAGATCCTCTAGGATTAGGATATCTTCAAACAATTACATTTATATTAATTATTGCATCTTTAGTTCAATTTGTTGAAATGGCTATTCAAAAAACATCTCCAGGTTTATATAAAGCATTAGGAGTATTTTTACCTTTAATTACAACGAATTGTGCCGTATTAGGAGTAGCAATTTTAAATATTCAACAGGGTTTAAATTTTATAGAAACAATAGTAACTGGATTTTCTGTTGCAGTAGGATTTACTCTAGCTTTAGTTTTATTGGCTGGAGTTCGTGAGAGATTAGAGTATGCAGCAATTCCTAAACCATTCCGTGGAGTACCTATTGCATTTATATCAGCTGGTATTTTAGCTATGGCATTTATGGGATTCAGTGGAATGAAAATATAGGGAGGAATTATGGAATCAATATTTACGCCAGCTGTAATACTTGGAATTACTGGGCTTTTAATGGGATTATTTCTAGCTTTTGCTTCAAAAAAATTTGAAGTAGAAGTAGACCCTAAAGTAGAAAAAGTATTAGAAATACTTCCAGGAATTAATTGTGGAGCATGTGGATATCCAGGGTGTTCTGGATATGCAGAAGCTATAGCACTTCATGGTGCAGAAATAACATTTTGTTCTCCTGGAGGAGCAGTAGTGGCATCAAAAATTGGAGAATTGATGGGAATGACAGTAAAAATTAGTGAAAATAAAATGGTTGCTAAATTACTTTGTCAAGGAGATTGCAATAAAACTACTAAAAAATATGAATATGAAGGTTCTATTCAAACTTGTGCATCTTTAGCTCTTTATTCAGGTGGAGATAAATCTTGTCATTACTCTTGTATAGGTCATGGAGATTGCGTAACAGTATGTCCAGTAAATGCAATAAGTTTGACAGGAGCAGGATTAGTTTATATAGATGAAGAAAAATGTGTATCTTGTTCTAAATGTATAAAGACTTGCCCTAAGAAGGTATTATCTATGCTTCCACAAAAGAAAAGAGTAACAGTAAAATGTTCTTCTAAAGAAAAAGGAATAGATGCAAAAAAATCTTGTTCTGTTGCATGTATCGCTTGTGGCATATGTGCAAAAGTATGCCCAGTAGATGCTATAATTATTGAACATAATTTAGCGAAAATTATTTCTGAGAAATGTGTTGAATGTGGACTTTGTTCTACAAAGTGCCCAACAAAAGCAATAGAAAATAACGTAAAAGAAATAAAAAAAGCAGAAATAATTTCAGAAAATTGTATTGGATGCACAGCATGTGCAAGAGTTTGTCCAACACAAGCTATAACAGGAGTAGTAAAAGAAAAACACTTTATTAATCCTGAAAAATGCATAGGTTGTCAATTGTGTTTTGAGAAATGTAAGTTTAAAGCAATCAAAATAAATGTAGCTACAATTGAAAATGCGTAAAAAACAATTGAAATATATTTGTTTTATTAGTATAATGATCTTGATAAATTTATTAAGGAGTAAAATAATGAAAAAAATTGTTTTAACATTATTATTGGGATTATTATCTATTACGTCATTGTCTTTAGATAGTAAAGAATTGAAAAGATTAAATTCAAAAATGGAAAAAGCAGATTATTTTAAAAAAGAGCAGAGGTATGATAAAAAAATCTATTTAAGAGGTAGTAAAACTCCATTTACAGGAACTTTCGTTTTAAAAGTAGGAAATTATCTTGAATACACAGAACAATATGAAAACGGATTTTTATCTGGAGATAAAACTTGGTATGACATAAATGAAAATATCATGATGATAGAAACTTATAAAAATGGAATCATAAACGGAGAACAAATAACATATTATCCAAATGGAAAAGAAAGATCAATAATAAATTATAAGGATAAAAAAATTACAGAAGTAGACTGGTATTCTATTTCTGGAAAAGCTTTATTTGAAGAAAAGTATAAAAATGGAACGGGAAATTGGAAAACATTCTGGGAGAATGGAGTTTTACAAGAAAAAGGTCAATATTCAAATTTTCTTAAAGATGGTAAGTGGATAAAGTATAATAAAGATGGCAAAATAAATGAAATAAAAATTTATAAAAATAACAGATTGATCGGTAGAAGTTGGTCTGAATAATAAAAAAAGATATCTTAAAATGGTAAGAAAATCATTCAAGATATCTTTTTTTATACCAAAAATTAAATTTTTCAATTAAAAAACATAAGAAATATCATTTTAAAAGATAACTTTATATGGTATAATCTAGAGAATGAGGAGAAAAATAAAAGGGGATAAGCTTATGCAAAAAGATATTATGGTAGCTCAAGAACAAGCTAAAAAAAAATTTTTTGAAACTCAGATTGAAAGAAAATCCTATTTAGATGAATTTAAAGAAAATATAATAGTTTCGGTTAACAAAGAAGATGTAGAAACTGGATTTATATACCCTGAAATAATAGAAGGAATGCATGAACCAGACGCAATTTTACTAAAAATGCGTCGTGATATTTCTTTGAAATATTTAAAACCATATATTCAAATTGCTGAAAAAATAAAATTGAGATATACGTTGATTGATGGATTTTCATTTGTTGGAGACGTAGGTGTAGTTGTGGTATCAAAGCATGCTATGGATAATGAAGGAAATGATATCATAGTTGAAAGTTTTGAAGAAAAATTTGAAAAAGCAGGATTGCCAGCTTATTATGCTAAACATATAGGAAAAAAAATTTGTAAAAAGCATTATGAAGAAATAGAGAAAATAGCTCCTATTTTCAAAAGTAGTTTTGAAAAATTATCAATAATAGAAAGAATTTTAGGACAAAGTTGTCCAATAGATGATGAAAAAAGGAAAGGATAAAAATATGACAGAAGCGTTCAAAATAAAAGGTGGAAAAAAATTAAAAGGTATTTTGAAAGTTGGTGGAGCTAAAAATGCTGCTCTTCCAATATTTGTGGCAACATTAATAGAAAAAGGTAAGTATGTATTGAAAAATGTACCAGAATTAATGGACATAGATACTTTATCTGAATTGATGGAAAGTTTAGGAGTAGAAGTAAAAAAAATTGAAAAAAATACATATGAAATTACAAATAATGGTTTAACAAATTTAACAGCTCGTTATGAATTAGTAAAAAAAATGAGAGCTTCATTTTTAGTTATGGGAGCAATGTTAGCACATTCAAAAAAAGCAATAGTATCTTTACCTGGTGGTTGTGCAATAGGTGCAAGACCTGTAGACTTACATTTAAAAGGATTCGAAAAATTAGGAGTAAAATTAGATATAGAACATGGTTATGTTCATGCTTTTGCTGAAGAATTATTAGGTGGAGAATTTACTTTTGATTTTCCGAGCGTGGGTGCAACACAAAATGTTATAATGGCAGCAGTAAAAGCTAAAGGAATAACAATTTTAGATAATGTTGCAAGAGAACCTGAAGTTGGAGATTTATGTAATTTTTTAAATTCAATGGGTGCTAAAATAAAAGGTATTGGTAGCAGTAAATTAGTAATTACAGGAGTTGAAAAACTAACACCTGGAGAATATTCAATAATGCCAGATAGAATAGTTGCAGGAACTTTTGCAGTAGCAGCTATAATGTTTGATGGTGAAATAGAAGTAGAAGGGTTTGTTTCAGAGGATTCTACAAGCGTTCTTTCAAAATTTAGTGAAATGGGAGTAGTTTACGAAATAAAAGATAATAAATTCAAGGTTCTTTCGAAATTAAAAGATTTGAAACCTATAAAAATTACTACAATGCCTCATCCTGGATTTCCTACAGATTTACAGTCTCCAATAATGACTTTAATGTGTTTGATAAATGGAACAAGTGAGATAAAAGAAACTATATTTGAAAATAGATTTATGCATGTAGCAGAATTAAATCGTATGGGAGCATCAATAGATACAGATGGAAATAGTGCCACTATAAAAGGTGTAGAAGAATTTTCATCTGCTGAAGTAATGGCAAGTGATTTAAGAGCAGGAGCTTCTTTAATATTAGCTGCTTTAAAATCAGACGGAGTATCAATAGTAAATAGAGTTTATCATGTAGATAGAGGATATGAAAGTTTAGTTGAAAAACTTTGTGCTATAGGAGCAGATATAAAAAGAGTGAAAGTAAAAGTTTAATGGAGGAAAAATGACAAGTATAATAGGAGTAAATCCTGTAATAGAAGTTTTACAAAATAAAGAAAGAGAAATAGAAAAAATAGAACTTTTCAAAGGATTAAAAGATGAAAAGGTGAAACTTATAAAACAATTAGCATCAGAAAGAAATATAAAAATATATGTAACTGATAAAAAACGTGAAAATTCTCAAGGGGTAGAAGCTATTGTAATAGAACATGATTACTATGTGGAAATGGGAGAATTTTTAGAAAAACTTGCTAAAAATGAAAAAAATATAGTTTTAGTTTTAGATGGTATTCAGGATCCAAGAAATTTCGGTGCTTTAATTAGAAGTGCAGAAATATTTGGAGTAAAAGGAATAATAATACCGGAAAGAAATGCTGTGAAAATTAATGAAACGGTAATAAAAACTTCAACAGGAGCAATAGAATATGTAGATATAGTAAAAGTTACAAATATCTCAGATGCTTTAGAAAAACTTAAAAAACTTGGTTTTTGGGTTTATGGAGCTGAAGGAGATGGAAACAAATACTATTATGAAGAAAAATATCCTCAGCAAACAGCACTAGTTATGGGAAGTGAAGGTTTTGGAATAAGAAAGAGGGTTAAAGATACTTGTGATGTTTTAGTTAAAATACCTATGCATGGAAAAATAAATTCACTAAATGTATCAGTAGCTGGGGGAATAATTTTATCAGAAATTTCTAAATCTATAAATTAGAGGTTAAATAGGGGGAGAATATGTCTGTAGAATTGGTTAATAATGAAAATATATTGAAAGCACAACAAGGAGATCAAGAATCTATAAATTTAATACTGAAAAACTATAAAAACTTTGTTTTTATGAATTCAAGAAATTATTTTTTGATAGGTGCAGATCAAGATGATTTATTACAAGAGGGAATGATAGGTCTTATAAAAGCAATAAAAGCTTATGATGGGGATAAGAATGCATCTTTTAAAACTTTTGCAACTATTTGTATAAAACGTCAAATAATAACAGCAATAAAATCTTCTAATGCTCAAAAAAATATAGCTTTAAATTCAGCATCTGGAAATTTTATAGAATGTGATGATGGAAAAGAGATAAGTTACAGTAAAGGTTTATCTTCTTATACACGCCATAATCCAGAAGAGCTTTATCTTTCCAAAGAAAAAATGGAAGGATTAAAACTTTATTCAGAACAAAATTTTAGTTCTTTTGAAAGAGAAGTTTTTCATCTTTTGATAAAAGGTTACTCTTATAGAGAAATTTCAGAAAAACTTGAAAAAAATTTAAAAACAATAGATAATACCATTCAAAGAATAAAAAGAAAAAGTGAAGAATGGATAGATAAATATTAAAATAAATATGGTGGTGAAACAATTGGCAGAATATAACTTTAGAGAAATAGAAAACAAATGGCAAAAAAAATGGGAAGAAAAAAAAGTTTTTAAAACTAAAAATAAAGTTGAAGGAAAAGAAAATTATTATGTGTTAGAGATGCTTCCTTATCCTTCAGGAAAACTTCATGTTGGACATGCAAGAAATTATACAATAGGAGATGTAATAGCTCGTTATAAAAAAATGAAAGGATATAATGTCCTTCATCCTATGGGATGGGATTCTTTTGGTCTACCAGCTGAAAATGCTGCTATTCAAAATGGAATACACCCTGCTATTTGGACTGAGTCTAATATAGATAATATGAGAAGACAATTAAAACTTTTAGGTTTTTCATATGATTGGGATAGAGAAATAGCTTCTTATACTCCTGAGTATTACAAATGGAATCAATGGATGTTTAAAAAAATGTATGAAAAAGGATTAGTTTATAAAAAAAGTTCTTTTGTAAACTGGTGCCCAGATTGCAACACGGTATTAGCCAATGAACAAGTTGAAGATGGAATGTGTTGGAGACACTCAAGAACGCCTGTAATTCAGAAAGAATTAGAGCAGTGGTTTTTTAAAATAACAGATTATTCAGAAGAACTTTTAACAGGACATAATGAATTAAAAGGTGGATGGCCAGAAAAAGTTTTGACAATGCAGAAAAACTGGATTGGAAAATCATATGGAACAGAAATAAATTTCACTGTTGAAGAAACTGGAGAAAAATTACCTTTATTTACAACAAGAATAGATACAATTTACGGAGTGAGCTACTGTGTTTTAGCACCTGAACATCCATTAGTAAAAGAAATATCTAAAAATAACAAAGACATTCAAGTGGCAGTAGAAGCTATGAAAAATACAGACATGATAGAACGTACAGCAGAAGGTCGTGAAAAAAATGGAATATTTACAGGGTACAATGTAATAAACCCTGTAAACAACGAGAGAGTTCAACTGTGGATAGGGGATTATGTTCTTATGAATTATGGAACAGGTGCAGTAATGGCAGTTCCAACTCATGATGAAAGAGATTTTGCTTTTGCTAAAAAATATAACTTACCTATGAAAGTTGTAATAAATCCTATAGATAAAGAAAATAAAAATTCGATTGAAATAAAAGTTGAAGATATGAAAAATGCTTTTATAGGAAATGGAGTCATGACAAATTCAGAAGATTTTGACGGACTAAATTCTAAAGAAGCTTTACAAAAAATAGCATTATTTATAGAAGAAAAAGGTTATGGAAAGCGTACTACAAAATATCGTTTGAAAGATTGGGGAGTATCTAGACAACGTTACTGGGGAACTCCTATTCCAGCGATTTATTGTGATGATTGTGGAATGGTAATGGAAAAAGATGAAAATCTTCCTGTAATTCTTCCAAAAGATGTAAATTTTAATGGATTAGGAAATCCTTTAGAAACTTCAGAAAGTTTTAAAAATGTTCCTTGTCCTTGTTGTGGAAAATCATCGAGAAGAGATACCGATACAATGGATACTTTTGTAGATTCATCTTGGTATTATTTAAGATATTGTGATCCAAAAAATAATAACTTGCCATTTGAAAAAGAGATAGTAGATGCTTGGTCACCAGTGGATCAATACATTGGTGGAATAGAGCATGCAGTAATGCATCTTCTATATTCGAGATTTTTTCATAAAGTTTTAAGAGATTTAGGACTTTTAACAACGAATGAACCTTTTAAAAGATTGTTAACTCAAGGAATGGTACTAGGACCTTCATACTATTCAACTAGTAAAAACGTATATCTATATCCTAGTGATGTTGAAATAAAAGGTGAAAAAGCTTTTGATAAAAAAACAAATGAAGAGTTAATAGTTAAAGTTGAAAAAATGTCTAAATCTAAAAATAATGGTGTAGATCCAGAAGAAATGATAGAAAAATATGGAACAGATACAACAAGATTATTTGTTATGTTTGCTGCCCCACCAGAAAAAGAATTAGAGTGGAACGAAAATGGTCTTGCAGGAGCCGCTAGATTCTTAAATAAAATTTGGAGACTAATAGATGAAAACAAGGATAATATTTCTTTAGATAAAATAGATTATTCTAACTTAGGGAAAGAAGAAAAAGCCCTTGTTAGAAAACTCCATCAAACAATAAAAAAAGTGACAGAATCTATTGAAAATGATTATCATTTCAACACAGCAATAGCTGCTAATATGGAATTATTGAATGAAACTCAAGACTACTTAACTAAATTAGATAAAGAAAATTTAGAAGCTAAAAAAGTATTGGGAGAAGTTTTTAATAAGTTTATAATAATGTTGTCTCCTTTTATTCCTCATTTCTGTGATGAATTGTGGGAAATTTTAGGAAATAATACAGTTCTTGCTGAAGAAAATTGGGTAGAATTTAAAGAAGAATTAACAATTTCTGATGAACTTGTAATAGCAGTACAAGTGAATGGAAAAGTTAGAGGAACTTTGGAAGTATCTAGAAATATTTCAAAAGAAGAATTGGAAGTTTTAGCATTAGCGCATGAAAATGTTTCTAAACATATAGAGGGACAAAATGTAGTGAAAGTAATAATAGTTCCTTCAAAAATAGTAAATATAGTAGTAAAATAGTAAAATAGCCCTCTAATGAAGAGGGCTATTTTAACATAATAGGAGAAGAAATGAAGAAGTATGGATTGCTAGGCAAGGGAATAAATTATAGTTTATCTCCAAAACTTCATGAAATAATTTTTAATAGTTTTTCAATAAAAGGAGAATATATTCTTTTGGATAAAAACAGTTCAGAGCAATCTGAAGAAGAATACATTCAAGAAATTTTAAAAAAAATAAGAAAAAAAGAAATAAAAGGAATCAACGTAACGATTCCGTATAAAGAAAAAATAATGAAATATTTAGATAAAATAGAAAAAAATGCAAAAATAATAGGAGCAGTAAATACAATTTTTCTAAAGAATGGTAAATTAGAAGGTCATAACACTGATTATTATGGAATAACTGAAACTTTTAAAAAAATGAAATTAGATTTAAAAGGAAAAAATATTTATATTTTAGGGACGGGTGGAGCAAGTAAAGCTGCTGTAAAAGTGATTTTAGATTTAGGTGGAATTCCAAAATTAATTTCACGACAAAGAAAAACATTGAAAATCTGCAATGAAAATTTTATTACAGAAAACTATGAAGAATTGAATATCATAAAAAAAGAGTATCTTTTAATAGATACAACTCCGGTTCCTTTAAAAGAGGAAATAGAAAATAAATTTGAAAATATATTTCAAATGAAATATTATTTAGATGAGACGAAAAAAAATGAAAAAAATTATCAAGACGGACTTTATATGCTAGTAATTCAAGGAATAAAATCAGAAGAGCTTTGGCAAGAGAAAAAAATAAAAAATATTGATTGGGTATATAGAGAATTATTGGAGAGTGTAAAAAAATGAAAAAAGTAATAGTGAATTGTGAAAAGTGTGGAAAAAAAATGAAAATAGGATTTAATCCAGCCAAGTATAGATGTCCACATTGCAAAGATATTTATAATTTAACAAGATTAAAATCTATTTTTTTGAAAATAAAATCTTTTTTTTCTGCTATAAAAGAAACTTTCAATGATTCTATTTATAATATAAAAACAAAATATAGAAATGCTGTATCTACTTATAAATATATGAAAAGCGTAAAAGAAAATATGAAAAGAGATCCTTCTTGGTCAAACTATCATAAAGAACAAAACGAAGAAAAAAAAATGAAAAAAGCAGATAAAGGATTTTTCAGAAAAAATTTATTTAAAAAAAGATAGGAGAATAATGGAATGATAAAAATAATCTTAATTTTTTTATTGAATGTCTTAATAATAACAGGGGAAACAGAAGATGTAATTTTATCAAATGTAGAACAACCTTTTCTTTCAGAATTAGGTATACAAGAATTTGAGACAAACGAAAAAATAAATTATCGAATAGATATTCAAGAAAAAGAAATAGAAAATTTAAAAGCAAAATATGAAGAAATTCAACCAATATTAAAATTAAATGAAACAAAATTCGAAATTTTGAATAAAGTGATAGCTGACAAAAACATTCTTTTAAATGAATTAAATGAAAAAGTTGAAAATTTTAAAATAGAATTAATTAAAATTCAAAAAGAATCTGATAACGAAAAAAAAGAATTAGAGCAAGATTTTTATCTTAAAATATACAAAATATTAGGTTTAATCGCAGGTATTGTTTCAATTATATTTTTAATATTATTTAGTATAATAATTTATCAAAATTCTAAATATAAAAAAAGTATAGAAGAGTGGAAAGAAATAATTGAATTGAATAAAAAACAATTTTAAAAGTTGACTTAGTTAGTAAACTATGTTAAAGTATTTATAGTTTTAGAGATATAGAAAATAGGAGGAATTTATGAGAAGAATACTTTTTACAACTCCAACTTGCCAATATTGTGCACCGGCAAAGGAAGCATTATCAGTAATAGAGGGAATAGAATATATAGATGCAACTGAAAATCTAGAATTAGCTAGAGAGTTTGGAGTTAGGTCAGTTCCTGCATTAGTAATTTCAAAATGTAGTGGAAATGAAGTTTTGGTAGGACTAGAAGAAATACAAGAATATATAGAATTAACAAAAAATTCATCTGGATGCGGATGTGGATGTAACCACTAAAATATATGACTCTCTTTTAAAAGAGAGTCTTTTTTTTGTTGAATAAATTTTTTAAAAGGAGATAAAAAATGAGGGATTTTTTAAAAAAAAAAGATATTGAGTTTACAATAAAAAGGTATTTGGTAGATACTTTAAGTTTTATGGCATTGGGATTATTTTCTTCCTTGCTTATAGGTACTATTTTAAAAACAATAGGTGAAAAGTTTGATATAAAATTTTTAGTTGAAGTTATATGGCCACTTACAAGAGATTTTTCAGGAGCGACTATAGGAGTTGCAGTAGCTTATGGATTAAAAGCTCCTCCCTTAGTACTTTTTAGTTCTGTTCTTACGGGAGCAGCAGGAAATGCTGTGGGAGGACCAGCTGGAGCTTTAATATCTACGATTTTTGGCGTTGAATTTGGTAAATTAATATCCAAAGAAACAAAGCTAGACATAGTTTTAACACCGGCATTAACTATAATAATAGGGGTTTTTATTGGAGGAATTGTAGGGCCGATTATAGGGAATTTAATGACTAAATTAGGAGAGGTTATAATTTTTTTTACAGAACTACATCCTTTTTATATGGGGATATTTGTTTCTGTGACAATGGGAATGATATTAACGCTACCTTTGAGCAGTGCAGCAATTTCTCTAATGTTAGGTTTAAATGGATTGGCAGCAGGGGCAGCAACAGTTGGATGTTGCTCACAAATGATTGGATTTGCAACTATGAGTTATAAAGAGAATAAATTTGGAGGTTTTTTAGCTCAAGGATTAGGAACGTCAATGCTTCAAATGCCTAATATAATAAAAAATTACAAAATATGGATCCCACCTATAATAACTTCTGCTATACTAGGACCAATATCTACAACTGTGTTTAAGTTAAAAAATATTCCTATAGCAGCAGGCATGGGAACTAGTGGTTTAGTAGGTCAAATAGGAACTATAAATGCAATGGAAAATGCAATTAGTAATAAAAAAATATACTTGATAATTATATTGTTACATTTTATTTTGCCAGCAATAATTACTTTTTTTATAGGAAATATTTTTAGAAAATTTGGTATTATAAAAGAAAATGATTTGAAAATAAAATTTTAAAAAGACAAAAAGAAGTTTAGATTTTCTAAGTTTCTTTTTTTTATTTTTTAGAAAATTTGGATATTTTTAAAAAAAAAGTATAATTAAAGAATAGAAGTGAAAGCTCAGGAGGCTTAAAAAAATGATAACACAATTGAAAAAATTTATAAATTCTTTATTGGGCTTTTTTCTTGTTTTTATAATAGGTGTCTCGGGTTTTTTTTGGATAGAAGAATATAGTTTGTTAAATTCATTTTATATGACTTCTATAACATTAGGAACAGTAGGATTTTCAGAAGTGGTTCCGCTAAGTGATTCAGGAAAAATTTTTACATCAATTTTAATTTTTGCTGGATTAACAGTTTATATTTATTCAATAAGTACTTTGACTTCTTTAATAATAGAAGGAGAGTTAAAAAAATATTTTAAGGATGTGAAAATGAATAATAAAATTAATAAATTACAAAATCATTTTATAATAGTTGGGTATGGTAGAACAGGAGAAAGAATTGTTGAAAATTTTAGAAATTCAAATTTAGAATTCTTGATTATTGAAAAAAACCCAGAAGTAATAGAAATGCTTAAAAAAAAATATACAAATCCTCCTCTTTATATTTTAGGAGATGCAACAGAAGATTCTGTTTTAATAAATGCAGGAATAGAAAGATCAGGAACTCTTATTCCAGTATTATCAGATGATACTGGAAATCTTTTTATAACTATGAGTGGAAAACTTCTTAACCCTAAAATAAAAGTAATAACTAGAATAAACGACTATTCTAATTATGAAAAGTTAAAAAAAGTAGGTGCTACCAAAATATTGTCTTCATTCGATGTAACGGGTGATAGAATATATTCTATGGCAATAGAAAGCAATTTACTTTCGTTTCAAGATATGGTCGACACTTATAAAAATGCTAAAGATTTAAATTTAGCAAGAATATTAATAACTGAAAAATCAAAATTTACAAATAATGCTTTATCATATGCAGAATTGCCTAAAAAAATCGGAATTATTGTGATTGGAATAGAAAGAGATGAAGAATTATTAATAAATCCTAAAGCAAGTACTGTATTAAATTTGAAAGATAGATTATTAGTTATGGGTACAATGGATCAAATAAAAAAATTGGAAGATCTATGTTAAAAAAAAAGAAATCAACAAGAAAAAAGGAACATCAATTTATGAAGTAATAATTTCTCTTTTTATTATTTCTATTTTTTTTTACAATTTTCAATTAAATTATAAGAAAATTAAAGAGAATTATGAAATTACAGAAGCTAATATAAAAATAATAAGAACATTTAGCAAATATAGAGATTTATCTTATTATGAAAGAAAAAACTATAAAATAGATATGAACCTTGTAAACAAAGAAGTAGTTTTTAAATACGGGATTACAACATTAGAAACGCTAAAGTTACCAAAAAATATAAGATATAAAATTCCTAGAGAAGATGCAAAATCAGAGTTATTAAGTACTAATATGAATTATACGGGAAATATGTCTCATGCATTTTCTATTTATATTTTTGGAAAAAGTGATGTGGCGAAATATAGAATAACATTTTATACTTTTTCTCAATTAAAATATTTAAGTATAAATCTATATAAAAATATAGATGCTAAAGAAGCGGATTATAAAAATATATATGACTACAATATTTCTAATAATGCTAAAAATCATTTAGGATGGAAAAAGGAGTGAAATGAAATTTTTTTTAATTATTTTGATATTTTTTATTAGAGAAAAAATATCATATCCTACAAATTTGATAAATATTGATGAATATAAAATAGAGTATCCAAATGAAAAATTCAAGATTTTAGAAATAGAAATAGAGATAAAAAATCTTGATACTAAAAAAATAAATTCTATTTTAGTAATTACTAAAAAAAATCAAAAAAAATCTTGGTTTAAAATTTTTTCTTCACACTACTTACCTTTTATAGAAATACAAAAATGTAGTTTTTAAAATAAAATGAGGAAATTTATGAAAAAATATATTTATGAAGCATATTCACAATTTAAAGGTAAAATAATAGGAGAAATAGATGCAGAGGATAAAAATGATCTAAGAAAAAAACTTAAAATAGAAAATTTAATTTTAATAAAAGCTAATATAAAAAAAGAAAATATTTTTTTTTATAAATTTAAAAAAATAAGTAATAAAGAATTAATAGAATTGACATACCAACTTTCAATTATGCTAGAAAGTGGAATTAGTATAAAAAAAAGTTTAGAGATACAAAAAGATTTAATTCAAAAGAAGAAAACAAAAGATTTAGTTGAGAGTATTTTAAGAGGAATATCTCAAGGAAAAAGTTTCAAAGATGGAATAAAAGAAAATGAAAACATATTTAAACCCATATATATAAATGTTGTAGCAATGGGTGAAATAAGTGGAAATTTACACTCTTCTTTAAAAGAATTAAGCTTAAGATTAGAAAAAAATGAAAAGATGAAAAAAGAAATAAAAAAAATCTTGATTTATCCAACACTAGTTTTTATAACAACATTATTTCTTATTTTATTTTTATTGGTTTTTATTTTACCAAAATTTGTTGAGAATTTTCAACAAAATTTAGAAAAATTACCTAAATTAACAAGAAAAATGCTATTAGTGTCTGAAAATATAAAAAATTATTTTTTAGAAATACTTATTTTTATTATAAGTTTGTTCTTTTTTATAAAAAAGATAAAATTTTTTAAAAATCAGAAAATATATTTATCTTATATAATGCTTAAGTTACCTTTGATAAAAGAGATTTATAGTAATTATCATATATTAAAAATATTGAGAGCAATATATATATTGTTAAAATCAGGGATATCTATTTTAAAAACTTTAGATTTAATAATAAAAGAAGAAAGTAACACACTTTTAAAAACTGAAATTATCGAAATAAAAAATTCATTGAAAATAGGTTCTAGTTTGGAAGAAGCACTAAAAAATAGTTTATTTTTTGATACTTTAACTTTAACTTTGATTTCTATTGGTGAAAAAAGTGGAAATTTATTAGAAATGCTAAAAAAAAATATTGATTTTTTAGAAAATAAATTAAATGAAAAGTTAAGATATTTTATGACTTTACTAGAACCAATTTTAATAATAATATTAGGAATAATGCTAGGTGGAGTTTTGATAGGAATATACTTACCAATTTTTGATATAGAAAGTTACTTGGGATGATATTATGAAAAAAAAAGGTTACATAATTGTAGAAGTTTTGATATCTATATTTTTATTTTCTTTGATTTTAAATCCTTTGACTAAACAGATAAATCAATACATTCGATTAAAAAAAATAAGTGAAACAATAAAAAATATAGAACTATTAGAAATAAAATTAGAATTAATAAAAGGTTATAATCAAAATTTATTAGAAGGGAAAAAAACGAGTTTAGGGCTAGGAATAGGAGTTTTTTCTGAAGAAGTTAAAATTATTTTAATAAAAGATAAAAATCAAAGAATAAATAAAATAATTTTTCCCAAAATAGAAAATACTAATATTAAAGATCGATATAAAAAAGGAGAAAAGGGTGATGACAAAAAATAAAGGATTTACTATTTTAGAAACAATAGTAAGTGTAGTTTTAATGACAATTCTTTTATCAGCTTCTTATCCTTTTTTTAAATTTTATAGTTATACAAATAATTTTTTTGATGAAATAAGTTCAGAAAAAGAAATTTTAGTTTTATTAGAAAATATAGGTAATTTAATTTTTGCAACTACTATCGAAATGAAAGAGCAAAGTAATTATCCTATAAAAAATAAAGGAATAGCAATTTTAAAGTTAGAAAATAAAATTTTAAGTAATCAAAATTTAAATATTTCACAATATATATTAAAAAATAATGAAAAGGGAGATTCTATTTATATAGAAATTCCAGAAATTTGTATAGGAGAAAAAATAATTATAAAAAATCAATTCTATATTTATAGATTTTTCAAAAATTCTTTAAATGGTAAAAACAACAATCAAATAAGATTTGTAAAAGGACGAGAAAATTTTATTGAAGGAAATAGAGAAGAAGTTTTAAAACTAGGAAAAGAAGAAATTTTAAATTCAAATATAGAAAGTATGAGTTTTAAAGAAGTTGTCGGAGGAATAGAAGTAGAAATAAAAACAAATAAAAACAAAAATTACAAAGAAATTTTATTAAAAAATGATGTGTTATGAAAAATTATAAAAAATCAGGAGTTGTATTTCAATTAACATTATTAGTAATGTTTGTTTTGTTAGCTATATTATCATTAATGAAAATAAAAATAGAGAGTATCTTTAATGTTTCAAAGTTTTATAATCAAAGGATAGAAGATAGGGAAAAAATGAGCACATTGAGTTCTGTTGTGTTTTATGAGTTTGAAACTCTTGATAACTATATTTTAATGGGTGAAATAAATAGCTTAGAAGAGTATGTTTTTTTGAATGCAACAAGACAAGAAATATGGAATAAAAATTTTGAATCTGAAAAAAGTTTAGGTGGATATTACATAAAAAATAGTTCTCACAATTTCGAAGAAATTTATAAAGAACAAAATTATTTGATAACATTTGTTTTTGAAAAGAAAATTTTGATAAAAAATGATAAAGATGAAGATTACTTAGAAGTGAAATTGACGACTGATGAAATTTTATTAAATTGTAAAAAAAAAGAAAAAGAATTAGGGTGTGATTTGGAAGAGGATATTATAAACAAGTTTAAAGTGGAGGGAGATTTTATTTATTGAAAAAACAAGAAGAAAAATTAACAATTAACTCTTTAGATGAGTTTCAAGAATTAATACCAAAATACAAGGGTAAAAGTCTTAAAATATTTGTTGAAAAAGGAATCTTTATAGGAGAAAGTAAAGAATTTTTTGACGAAGAGATTTATAATGAGTTTGAATATGTTATTGATTTTGAAGAAAGATATTTCTTTGCTTTATCAAGAGAAATAATAGAAGAATTTTTAGAAAAATGCTCAAAAGAAAAAATAAAGTTAGAAGGAATTTATTTGATAGAAGAATTTTTTCCTGAAATAATCAATAAAAATTTTTTAAGAGAAGAGTATAAGCAAGAAAAAAAAGAAATCATTTTTAAAAAAGAAGAAAAAATAGTTACCATTATTATTTTTGGAATATTACTTATAATATTTATTTTTTCTCAAATTACAAAAATAAATATTGGAAAGAAAGTGCAATTAGAAAAAAATCAACTGAATTACACTTATGAAGTGATAAATAAATTAGAAGAGATGTTTTTAAAAAGTTCTTTAGAAAATAGTTTAGAAAAAAACGAATCTGAAAATCTCGAATTTTTAGATAATAAAAAAATGGATGCTATATTAAATGATATAGAAAGAGCTTTAGAAAAAATAAACATCCAGAGTATAGAAATAAATGATAATAAAATAAAAATAAAAGGTTCGGCTAAAAAACTTGAAGAAATATATAAATTTGAAAAAAATTTATATGAAAATTTTGAAAATATCAATAATGATTTTATTAAAAAAGAAAATTTATATTTTAAATTTATATTTGATTTTACAATAAAGGAATAAATTATGAAGGAAAAGATAAATAATATAGTAGAAATTTTGCAAAAAAATATAAGATATAAATTAATGTTTTTTATTGGAATAATTATTTTTTTATGTTTTTTTATTTTTGGAAATATTATGTCTATAAAAAATCAAAAAATAGATTTAGAACAGTTAATGAGTAAAGTAGAAGAAAGTAATTCTAAGAAAAAAATTTTAGAAGAAAAAATAATATTTATAAAAAGTAGAGAAAATGAATCTGAAAGCTCAAAAAAACAAAAAGAATATTTATTTATTTATGATAATGCTTCTGTTTTTAAAATTAATTTTGAGAAAAAATTAAAAAACTATGGTTTTGAATATATAGAAAGTTCTAGATTGGAAAAGAAAAAAATAGAAGGAGAAG
>JBOFFH010000111.1:0-8371 GCA_051648485.1 Fusobacteriaceae bacterium | reverse complement strand
TTCTTCAGAAAGTTAGAAACAAAGTTAGCTAAGGCAGGGAGAGAGCTTTCAAGAAAGAAAAAACTCTCATCAAACTGGGAGAAAGCTAAAATTAAACTGGCGAAAATCCACCAATATATCAAAAATAGCAGAAAAGATTATCTTCACAAATTATCAAGAGAGCTAGTGACTAAATACAATGCTATCTGCCTTGAAGACTTGAATATGCAAGGTATGAGTAAAGCTCTAAAGTTTGGAAAATCAGTTACTGACAATGGTTGGGGGATGTTTACAACTATGCTCAAGTACAAAGCTCTTTTTGGAGGTAAACAGGTAGTTAAGGTGGATAAATTCTTTCCATCATCTAAAACCTGTTCAATTTGTGGTACAAAAAAAACTGAGTTACATCTATCAGAGAGAGTTTTCAATTGTGAAAATTGTAACTCAAAAATAGATAGAGATCTCAATGCAAGTATAAATATCCGTGAAGCTGGTAGAAAGCTATTAGCTTACTAAGATTAGAAGAAAAAGCAAATGAAATTAATCGTATACAGGGTAGGAACTACCCGACGAGCGTAATCAATATACTTAAGGTTGCTTAGGTACTTCTTACGAAGCCTCCTCCTCTATTAGGGGGAGGTAGTTCACGGTTTAGAATAAAGTAATGAAAATTAAAGTTGGAACTGCATAAAAAATTAAAAAAACTCTATAAAACTATTTTTTTTCCATGATATTCATTGTTCTGTATAAGATGATGGATATCATGGAAATTTTCTTTAGTGACCTTACCGGCTACAACTATAGTTATTTTATCACCAGCTTTAGTTATCATTTTTTTTAGAAGGTTTTTTCCTTCAAGAGCTGTTTCGGCTTTACCTGAAGTGAGTACTCTGCTAACACCTAATTCTATTAATATCTCCAAAGCTGTCAAAGGATCTGAAACCTCATCTATTGCCTTGTGAAAAGTTATCTGCATAGGTGATGATAACGCTATAAGAGATTTTAAAAGAGAATTATCAATTGTATTTTCTTTAGTTAATACACCTAAAACAATTCCTTTAACTCCTAAATCTTTGCAAAGAAGTATGTCATTTTGAATAATATTGATTTCATCTTCTGAATATACAAAATCTCCTCCTCGAGGTCTTATCATAACGAATGTAGGAACACTTAATTTTTTTAAGCACTCTTTAATTGTTCCATAAGAAGGAGTAGTTCCTCCAACCGCTAAATTTTCACAAAGTTCTATACGGTCAGCACCATATTCAACCATTAGCTTGGCTTCTTTAAAGCTTTCAACACATGCTTCTTTTATAATCTTTTCTAGTTTCATTCTATAATTCCACAAGCTATTCTTTTTCCCCCGCCTCCAAGAAGTGCAGGTATATCTGAATAATTATCCCCGTTTTCATGTATCATAATACTACGATTTTTAATTTCAGATAATTTTTTTATTCTAGTTGCTACAACAGTAGATTCTGAAATACCATTTTTATCTGTAACCAAAACTGGAAGATCTCCTAGATGACCGTTTCCTTCAGGACCTTCGTGCTTGTTAGTATTCATAGGGTCATAATGTCCCCCTGCCATTCCAGCCGGATTCATTTTTTCATTTTGTTCCATAACTCCACAATTAGGTTTTTCATGTATGTGAAACCCTTGATTCCCTTCGGGCAAACCAGAGAGTTGAGATTTAAAAACAAGCCCTTTTTCACTTTCTGTAATTGTTACTGTACCTAGCTGTTGATTGATTCCGTTTTCATCTACTTTGTGCATAGTGACAGTAGTTTTTTCTTGTGCATATGTCAGTGAAGCCAATATTAGTAAAATAGCTGTGATTTTTTTCAATTTTTCCTCCATTAAAATTCATTTGAAATATCTTGTATATCCAGAAGTTTACTTTAAATATATCTCTATGTCAAATTATTGTAAAAATATATAACTTCGGCTAAATATATATCAATTTTTTTAAAAGTAATTAAAAAAATTGATATATAAAATATAAAAGGGTAGAATTGAAAAAAGTTAATTTTAAGGAGGTTTTTGTGATGAAAATTAAAATGATTTTGTTCTCCCTTATTTTTTCAGGATGCTCTGTAGTTGGTTATAGAACTACAGAAGAACCAGAGTATCAAGTAGTGAAAAAAGAAAAAAGTTTTGAAATTAGAGAATATGAACCTATAATGGTGGCAGAAGTTGCTACTCAAGGGGATTACGAAGAAAGCAGTAAAAAAGGATTTAATAAATTGGCAAAATATATTTTTGGTGAAAATATATCCCAAGAAAAAATTGGTATGACAGTTCCAGTTTTTCAAGAAAAAAATGGTGGAAAAATATCAATGACAGCACCCGTTATTCAAGAAAAAACTAATGAAGGTTGGATAATGAGATTTACAATGCCAGCAAGATATACTTTTGAAACTTTACCTATGCCTATTGATAAGGATATAAAAATAGTTATGAGTGAAAGTAAAAAAATGGCTGTTATAACTTATACAGGAATTTTGACTGGAAAAAAGATAGAAAGCAATACAGTATTACTTAGAGAATGGTTAATAAAAAATGGTTATAAAGAATTGTCACCTCCACAATCAGCAGGATATGATCCACCATGGACAATACCTTTTTTACGTAAAAATGAAGTTCAAATAGAAATCGAATCGAAATAATAGTGTTTTTAAGTGAAAACTCTGAAGTTGTTCAGAGTTTTTTTCATTTTATTATTTTTTGTAGTATGATATAATTTTACCTAAAGGAGTGTGACCGATATGAAAATAATATTTTCTCCAAGCAAAGGAATGAAATACCGAGAAATAAGGAATATAACAGGTAACGAAGAGCCTTTATTTATTGATAAAACTGATAAACTTTTAAAAGTATTAAAAAATTTTTCTAAAGAAGATGTTTCTAGAATTATGAAATTAAAAGGGAATTTACTTGATAAAACTTATAAAGATTTTCAAAATTTTAATGATTTAATTGAATATAGAGCAATTGAATTATACAGTGGAACCAGCTATAGTAATCTGAATACAAGTAGTTATGACCTAGAAAGCTTAGAGTATATGCAAGAAAAGTTGAAAATTTTATCAGCACTTTATGGTGTTTTAACCCCAAAAACTTTAATTAAAGAGTATAGATTAGATATGACTATAAAAATATTGGAAAATAGCTCTTTGTACAGTTATTGGAAAGATTCAATAGAAAAAGATTTTGTACCGGGAGAAATTATTATCAATCTTGCTTCTGGAGAGTTTAGCAAACTTTTAAATAAAAATATATACAGCATAGTGGATATAGAGTTTCGACAAGTCGATGGAGTTGAAATTAAAAACATTAGTACGGAATCTAAAAAAATGAGGGGAAAACTTTTGAATTATATGGTAAAAAATAAAATTGATTCAATTGAAGCTATTAAAAGTTTTTCTGAGAATAACTATTCATATTCAGAATTTTTTTCGAATGATAAGAAACTTTTTTTTACCAAATAGTAATATCTAATCTTCTTGGCTTTAAGGGTATAATACTGTTAATAATAAAACTATCTTAAAAAAAAGAGAGCCACTAAGTAGCTCTCTGAATACTAAATTAATGAGACACTCCCATTTTAAATAGTTCTTCATTTGAAATATCTGCTTGTTTATCTGATAATAATAAAACAATAATATCACCAGCTAAAATTTTTGTATTTCCTTTAGGAATATACTCAACTTCAGATCTTTTAATTCCAATAACAAGACAGTTTTTAGGCCATTTTACATCTTTGATTAATTTATTTTCAAACTCAGACTCAGCAGAAACAGGGATACAAATAATTGCTTTTTCCTTGTGTTCGTGACATTCGTCTTCTAAATCATCAACAATTTTCTTTTTAGGCATTCTTTCATAAAGTATTTCATATATAGGTTCAAGTTTTAATAGTTCAGTAACATAATAAGCAACAATTGAAATAGTTGCGATAGCTAAAAGATGATCAAAACTTCCAGTCATTTCAAGTATAAGAATAATTCCAGTTATTGGTGCTCTAACAACAGCAACAAAAAAACCAGCCATACCTAAAATCATATAATGAATAATCATCTCTTGCCCTAAACCAAATCCTGAAATAAGGATTAATGCATATATCTTACCTAGTATAGCTCCTAAAACAAGCATTGGAAGAAAAATTCCACCTTGAAATCCTGTTGCATAAGATATTGTAGTAAAAAGCAATTTAACTATAAATATAAACAACAAAAATAATATTGTCTGATTAAGATGAGGCATCTGTTCAACTAAGTGATGTCCACCACCAGCCATATCAGGCATAATAAAACATATAATAAAAGCTAAAGTCATAACCGAAGATATTTTAAAAGCTCTCGGAAGTTTAATATCTCTAAAAACATCTTGTGTTTTAGTCAAAGAAACAGTAAATAGTTTTCCAAAAAAAGCCAATATAATACCAAAAGCAATAAAAAATAAAAATTGTAAATAAGGATTTAAATCTGCTGGATATTTTGTATATAAGTCAAAAGATGTTTTCATATCAAACATTCTTCTAGACACAAAATTAGAGCAAATACTTGCTAAAAATGTACATATAATAAGTTTAGAAGAAAAAAAACGATGTAGCTCTTCCATACTAAATATTACTCCTGACAATGGTGCTCCAAATGCACCGGCTAAACCCGCACTAGAACCAGCTGTTACAAGATATTTTTCATCGACATAATCTCTTTTAAATATCTTGGTAAATCCATAACCAATATAAGATCCAAGCTGTACAGAAGGTCCCTCTCTACCAAGTGATAATCCGGCACCTATGCCTAATAACCCCCCGAAAAATTTGACTAAAAGTTCTTTTGGCCAAAATAAATAATCAAGTTTTCTTAAAATTAAAGCTTTAACTTGAGGAATACCACTTCCTGCAGTTGTTGGAAACTTTTTAGAAAGATAATCTACAAAAAGTCCAATCGCAATAAAAAGCATCCAAATTGAAATAAGTTTAACTGGATTTGTTAAAAGGTCTTTATTAATATATTTATTCCGAAGGATTTCTGCAAAAACTAGACCATATCTATAAATAGATACGATGATACCAGTTACAATACCTACTAAAATTGAAAGACCATACAACCCTTTATTTCCTTTTTGGAGAAGTTCAACATGATTTTGAATATCTTTTTTAATGTTCATTAAAATCTCCTTAAAATATATAATAACATTAAAAATAATAGCATGAAACATATAAAAAGTAAAGAATAACAAAATAGTAGTCAAAGGGTTTATTTTTGTTTTGAAATTTTATAAAGATAAATAAGCTTATTACTATCATCAAATTCAGTGTAAGCATTTTTGAATTCTATTTTATATGAATCTTTTGCAGTTAATTCAGTTTTTTTAGATAAAATATAAAATTCATCCTCTAAAATAGTATTTTCTGTTAAAGGTAAAATATTTTGTCCAACACTCCAAACGTGTTCAATAGAAAAATCTTCTGAATATATTTTATATTTCAAATCTGTTTTTTGTAGAATATCAAGATTTTGAATTGAAATATTTTTTTTACTTCTAAATTCTTTTTCAATAATCCATGTTAAATTTAAATTTACAATTACAAGTAAAATTCCACTTGTGTAAATAAGATTTTTTTTGAATATGTTTTTATTACCAATGCTAGATTTTAAAATGTAAATAAGTATAGCTAAAAATGGTACTGCAAAGTAAAATAAATTTGGTTTTTTCCAAAGTATAATCACAATACTCAGAATAGAAACAATTGATATAAAAATAGCTTGAATATAAAATAAAATTTTATCATGTTTTTTTAAAATATTCCAATCGGTTTTGAGGTAATAGTTTAATACAACTCCTATTGGGAGAGTAGAAACCACATAAAGTGGGAATCCATACCGCTCTTTTTTCATTTTAATAAAAGAGATAAGTAAAAAAGTTAAAATAGACCATAACATTCCAAATTTAAAGAATCTATTTTCATTTTTATTATGGAATGTCCATTTTTTAAAAAATGTAAAGATTGAAAAGAAAATCCAAACACCCATTAATAAAAAATAATTAAAATAGAAAAAGAAACTTTTAACATGATTATTTGACCAAGTATTTTTTTCTTTATTCATAACTGATAAAAAAAGTTCTTTATTTTCAATCAACATAGCAATAGGCCATATAGAAGCTAAAATAAACCCGATTATAAAATACAAACTAATTTTCTTTTTATTTTTTACAATATTTTCAGTACCATAAGCTAAAATATAAGAAACAACAAATGGTAAAAACATACCATATATTGCAACGGGTCCTTTACTCAATAAAGAAAATGCTAAAAGAATACCAGCAATTATAAGATTTAAGTAACCTTTTGCATAGATACTTTTAAGAAGAAATGCAATTGACCCAAACATGAAAATATATGGATAAGCATCCCAAGCATTTTCAGATCCAACTTTTGTTAACATAAAAGTTGTTGTAGCAATAAAAGCTGAAAGAAATGCAAGCATATCATCTTTTGAAAGTTCTTTAACCAACTTATAGATAAAATATATTAAAATGACAGATGTCAGGGCAACTGGAATTCGTAACAACCATTCATCAGAAAAGTTTCCTGTTATCTTCATAATAAATGCTGTAAACCAAGTTGGTAAAGGAGGTTTTTCGAAACGATAATTTCCATTTAATGTAGTGACAATCCACTCATTGTTTTTTACAATCTCTCTGGCAGTAATAAAATTTCTAGATTCCATTAAGTCTGCTTTTCTTACCCAAAGAGTGCTGAAAAATGAAATAAAACTGAGTACAACCAAATATAATTTTTTGTTATTCTGAAACATTGAATCCTCCTAGAGTTTTAAATTAAAAAACAAACGAACAGTTGTACCCATATTTAAATTACTTTGTATATTTATATCTAATTTTAAAATATCAATAATTCTTTTCACAATAGACATTCCTAATCCATGCCCTTCAATATCCTTGCTACGAGATTTATTAGCTCTGTAAAATCGATCATAAATGTGAACTAAATCATCTTTCGTCATTCCAATGCCATGATCCTCAATAATTAAAATCGCTTTATTTTGTTCAGAAATATGTTTGATACTAATATTAATAACTTTATCATTTCCATATTTAATTGCATTTTCCAATAAATTTTTAATGAGTAATTTAATTAAAATTTCATCAGAATCTATAATAGTGTATTCAGGTACAAAATTAATATTAGAAGTAGGATATTTAAATTTCAAATTTGAAATACATCCTAAAACAATTTCAGATAATTCAATTTCACAGATATTACTTCTAATTTCACTTTCTTTTGCTATAAAAAGTAATTTTTCAATAAGTAAATTCATTCTATTAGTTTCTTCTTCTATAGAAACTAAAGCTTCATTCAAGATTTCAGGATCATTTTTACCCCATCTTTTAATCATATCTACATATCCTCTAACTATAAAAAGAGGTGTTTTTAATTCATGAGATGCGTTATTCACAAATTCAATTTGCTTTTTGTTTTGATAATCTAGTCTTGTTAGCATTTTTTCATATGAGTCTAAAATATGGTCAAACTCTTTAAAATAATTTGTTGGTCTAATAAGTTTTAAATTTTCTAAAGTTATATTTGAATTTAATTTTTCTATAATTTTGAGCTGTTTATCAATTTTTTTAAAAAGATAATGAAATGTAACAGCTGAAATACAAATACAAATAATGAGTCCAAATATCAATATACTTATCATATTAATAAAGAATTTTTTTTCAACATTCAAATTTTTAACAAGTGTAACTGTAAATATTTCTCCATCTTTATTAATTAAGTCGTTTTTCAAAATCATATAATCGTATCTATTAATATTCATTACTTTATCTTCAATTGCATATTTAAAAAACATTTTGTTTTCAGTTTCAGTGTAAATATTGTTTTGATGTTCGATAGTTATTTCTACATCTTTAAGATTTACATTTTCGTTACGAAGTTCAGTAATTAAATTACCTTCAAAAATTTGAATAGTTTTAGAGCTAGATTCTTCTAGAATTTCAAATCTTAAAAAAGACATATCATTTCTCAAATATAATTTTGAAGAATTTATCAAGTATTTACCAGTCCAAAATAAAGATATTAATAGAATAAAAGTGAACAAAAATATAATTTTTAAAAAAATATCTTTTAAAGCATTAGATAATGATTTCAACTTAATTCTCCTTTTTTTAATGAATATCCAAATCCACGAATTGTTTTAATATAATCGCTATTAGGATCCATTTTTTTTCTTAATGATTTTATATACATATCAATTATTTTTCCATCTCCAAAATAATCATATCCCCAAACATTTTCTAAGATTTTTTCTCGAGTTAAAACTAAATTTTTGTTTATTATTAAATAATATAAAAG
>JBOFFH010000110.1:0-2797 GCA_051648485.1 Fusobacteriaceae bacterium | reverse complement strand
TAAATAGTGGATTATAATTGGAAGATTATGTGCTTTCATATTAAATATGGAGTAGCTGTGTTTTTTTGGGGAAAACGGGTCAAACACATTTTTTACTCAATGATGTTATTTCTTAAAATTATTGAGCAATATATGTTGATGGTCGTAGATGAAATGTTTATAAGGGGATAAATTGCCACAAAAATAAATCAAATCTTCTAAGAACTATTGTGAAGATTAGAGGGGAGTTTTTTCATTCTTTTTCTAGTTGAGTACTCTTTACTCTCCTATTATTCTTTCTTTATATTGAATTTTTATTTTTTCATCTTTTGCTATTTTTTCTAATCTTGAAACTAATGCTCCACCGATTAATTTTTTCTTATTTTTACCTAATAATTTCTCTTCTGGAATATCTGAAACAGAAATTATTGTTTTTGATTTGTTTAAATTATCAATTGATATTGTTGTACTTTGATCTATTATCTTATATTTTTCTTTATATAATAAATCGAAAATATTTCTTGTATTTTCACTATCAACACAATCATTTAAACTTAAAAAATTTTGATAAATTAACTCGTTTTTTTCTTTAGTTATTCTAGGTTCATCTTTATTTTTTTCTAGATTATTAACTTCTTCCACAATTTCATATTTATTTCTATTGGCCATATCAAAACCTTTTCTTGAAAATTGATTGTGTTCAGTTTGATTTTCATTTAGATATTCCTTATAGAATCCTTCATATTGAGCTTTTGTAATTTTTATTTTTTTAATCTCTGGAATATTAGAATTTTGATCTTTTTTTAAATCTAGATTATTTTCTTTTGGTTCTATAACTCTAGGAACAGTTTTAACAACTATTTTTTTCTCTGTTTGCTCTATTCCTATTTTTATAGATTTTGTTAAATAATTCAAACTTTTTATCTCTTGTTGGATCTCTTTATATGACCACTTCAAGCCTTTTATAAGTTCTTTTTCATTAAATTTCCCAACTAATATTTCAATATTATCAACTGTTAACAAAGGATTTATAAATCTATTTTTCTTTGTTTTTTCTATAGTATTATTCAGCTTTTCAGAAATTTCAATTATATCTATAACCTCATCTTTTTGGAGTACTATTTTTTCAACTTTTCTTTTCCAAGTAAATTTTAAACTTGTTATCTTTTTTCCTGTTTTAATTTTTTCTAATTTCAAGTTATGGAAATATTGAGGAAGTTCTCTAAATATAGGAGCTAAAACAAATTTATCAATTTCAGAAATTCTATAACCTTTAGGAATACCTAATAATTCTCTAAATTTATTAATTTCAAATTCTACAATTTTAGCTTTTTCCCACTCTTTCAAAAGAGAGTACATAAGTTGAGAGTATCCACTATTTAATCTAGTATATTCTAAAACATTTTGAATTGTAAAAGGCTTTGCCACTTGATTTAATAAATATCTATATTCATCATTTACTCTTATTTTTACTAATCCTTTATCTTCAAAAGTTTCAAAAACAGTAAATAAAACAAAATGCTTTACTCCGTTTTCTTTTTTTATAACTATACTTGTATTTTTTATTCTCTTGTATGTTGCTTCTAAAGAATTATAAATATTGTCACCTGCTTTAGTTGGAGTGTAATTACTAATTCTAGAAATTTCTTTAACATCAAATTCCAATAGATTACTTTCTTGGTTCATTAGTTTGTAGCATAATGCAAACACTAAATTTCTTTCCTTAACATTAAAATCTTGAAATTGTATTCCATGAAAATCTTTATGATGTTTTAATTCTAACTTTTCATTTTTAGCCATTTTTCCTCCAATTTTTTTGATGGATTTTCTACCCTTAAAGTAATTATAATACAATAAGGGTAGGTAGTCAAATTTTTTTCTACCCTTGTTTTTGGATTTTCTACCCTTATACTTTGGATTTTCTACCCTTATACTTTGGATTTCCTACCCTTATACTTTGGATTTCCTACCCTTAAGCATCAAAAAGCAATTGATTTCATTGACTAAAATGGGTGCCGAAAGTCTTTAAAGGAATTAAAAGAATAAAGATTCTAAAGGAACAAATCTGAAAAACAGAATTTTTGATTTTTAAATGAATAAGGGGTAACTGTGTGTTTTTGAAATTATTGTGAATGATTATTTTTAAAATTCTTCATTAGAGGCTTCACAATACACTTATTAGTCTTTACCCTTACATGGTTTGCTAAAAACTATCAGAACTGCTTTAAAAAGGATCTAAAGTTGTTTTAAATCGATTTTAAATGTGTTTATGTAAGAGTGTTTTATAAATTTGTAAGATTTTCATTTTTTTTTCACCTAGAATAGAAGATTTATCGACTATGTACTTTCAGAATATTTTTTTAAATATAGTTTTTTTAGAGAGCTTTAATAATAATTAAAACATTGAAAATAAAGGTGTTATAGATGTTTACAAATGTTATTAGGAGTTTCCCTGACGAGATCTATATTTGTATAAGTACCCTTATACTTTGGATTTTGTACGGTTAAGCATCAAAAAGCAATTGATTTCATTGACTAAAATGGGTTCCAATACTCCTTTATACAAAAACTGGAATAACTACAAGAGAGACCGAGCATTTTATCCTTTGATTTAATTAACTTTATAGAAAAAAATTAAATTAACCGAGCATTTTTTTAAGAGGGGTAGTTGTGTTTTTTTGGGGAAAACGGGTCAAACACATTTTTCACTCAATGATTTCAAAGGATAATGTCAAACTTAATGATGTTCTTTCTTAAAATTATTGAGCAATAGATGTTGATGGTCATAGATGAAATGTTTATAAGGGGATAGATTGCC
>JBOFFH010000109.1:0-20361 GCA_051648485.1 Fusobacteriaceae bacterium | reverse complement strand
TTTTGATTCTCTCAACATATTCATTTGATCTTGTATCTATTTTAATCCACTCGTTTTGCTCAACGAATATAGGTACAGGAATTTCGAATCCAGTGTTTATTTTAGCTGGTTTCATAACTTTTCCTGAAGTATCTCCTCTTAATCCTGGCTCAGTATAAACTACTTCTCTTTCTATAAAAGTTGGTAATTCAACTGCAACTGGAGTAGACTCATAGTAAACTACGTCTAATTCCATCTCTTCTTGAAGATAATTAAGAGCATCTCCTAAATCTTCCTCTTTTAATTCTATTTGGTTCCACTCTGGATCTGTGAAAACATAGAAATCTCCATCATTAAAAGAATAAGTAGCTTTTACTTTCTCTAATCTGATATCATCCATTTTGTCATCTGCTTTATAAACCGCATCTACCACGTTTCCGTTTATTAAGTTTTTCATTTTGAATTTTACAACTGCAGAACTTCTTCCTGACTTGTTGTATTCTGCTTTTAGTACAACAAATGGATCGTTTCCTACTTTGATTGTACTTCCAGTTCTTAGCTCTTGAGCTATTTTCATAGTTATTCCTCCTAAATTATAATTATATATTTTTTTTAAAATAGCGACTTATTTTAGTTTATCTTCTATAAAGAAAATAAACTTTTCTATCAAGTTGCATTTTTCCATAATATATTCTCTGTATATTTTACTCATTTCTCTGAGATTTGTCAATGCATTATAAAAATCTCTATAATTTTCTTTACCTAGCTCTAAAGAGTTATTTTTTCTATCATTATAATCTATAAAAAGTTTTTGTAAAATCTCTAGTTCTTTTTCATATTTTTCTTTATGATAAGTATTGAAATACTCTTTATAACAGTTTAAAAAACTTTGAACTTTTTCCAAATGAATTTTGTCTTCTTGAAGGTAAGCGTGCCATAAAAATGGAACCCCAGAAATAGCTCCTCTTACAAATGAATCTTCTCCTCTTACAAAATTGAAATCTACACTCTGCAAAACAGCATCATATTCCTCTTGATTTACAAAAGGAAATTTTATAAATTCTATATTTGGATATTTTTTTTCTTTCTCAAAATCATAATCAAAACTTTTTTGTGTTTTTTCACCCATGAGCAGAAGAACTACTTTTTTATCATTTTCATTTAATTCTTCGAGCAAAGGAATAAAGTTTTTTTCATAAGAAAAAATTGTTCCCACAAGTTTATCTTTTAATTGAATTTCTGTTAAATTCGTACAATATTTTTTGAAAATTTCTTTAGCATCTTTTTTTTCTTTATTCAGTATAACCCCTCCTGTCATTTCTAGAAGTCCAGGGATAAAAAAATATTTTTTTAAAGTTTCACTTCCTAAAAAAGACTCTTGACCATGAAAATCCAAAGTCCATTTCTCACAAGAAAGATATTCAAGATTTATTATTAGAGATGAGTTGGAAAAGGCCAGTTTCATATATTGGTTTGGAATCTTACAACCAAAAGCCTCTATTATTACTTGGCTAGGCATCAGTCTACCTTCTTCCAATTCATTCATTACATAATTATAAGTAGAATATTCTATATCATCTAAAATTTGAGTTTCAAGTTTTTTTATATCTTTATTTAGCTCACTCAATTCATAAGTTTTATCCAATATTACTCTTATTTTTACTTTTTCTCTGTATTTTTTTTTTAGTTCTTTAGCAAGTCTATAAACAACACCTATATCTCCAAAATTATCTATAACCTCACAAAATATATCAATGCTTTTTACTTCAATTTTCACTAAAAATTCTCCTCAGCCTCTTTTCCAGTTCTTTTTTTATACTCAACTTTTGCCCACTTTACCCAATCTGGTCTTGCTATCATTCCTCTGCCTATAGCTATAAAATCTAAAAGTTCATTTTCTATTAACCAACTAGCATCTTTTTCTTCTTTTACTTTTCTAACACCTATAACTGGTATATTTACGTGTTTTTTTATTTCTACTCCCATATAAACTACCCAATCCAGTGGGAATGCGTGTTTCATCTCTATTTTAACCTCTTGCTTCATCTCTGGATCAGGAACTCCATTAGATACGTGAAGAATATCCACACCGTAGCTTTCTAAAGCTTTCGCTATCTCTATTCCATCTTCTAAAGTTGGGTCATTTCCTCCCATTCTGTAACCTAAAATAAAATTATCATCAAAAAGTTCTTTTGTTCTATTTATTAATTCTCTAGAAAAATACATTCTATTTTCAAAACTTCCTCCATATTTATCCGTTCTCACATTCCAAACTTTTGAAGTAAGCTGTGACAGTAAATATGTATGTGCTCCATGTATTTCTATTCCATCGAATCCTGCCAATTTTGCTCTTTTGAAAGCCTTTACAAATTTTTCTAATATCTCATCTAAAACAGCTTCTGAAGCTTCACTTATTTTATCTCCAAATCCTGCATGATGAATTTGAATTATAGCTGGGGTTTTATATTTTCTACAAGTATTCAAGATTTTTCTTAATCCCTCTATAAATTTATCATCCCAAATACCTATTTGATTATCTCTAAGTTTTCCATCTTCAGCAACACAAGAAGCTTCTACTATAATGAGCCCTGCATCTCCGGCTGCGACATCCTCATACCACTCTATTAAGTCTTCTGTTACAAAACCATCTTTAGCAACCTTTGAAAATCTAACCAATGGTGGAAGAACTATTCTATTTTTTATATTGATATTTTTAAGTTTATATCCTTCAAATATGTTCATTTTTTCTCCTTTTATCACTTCAATAATTTTTTTCGTTAAAAAAGAGGAGATTTAAAATTAAATTTTAAATCTCCCTCTTTATTATTTATTTTTTATTTTATAAATTAATACATACTTGCTAATCTTTCAGCAACTGTTTCATCCGATAAGTACTCGTCATAAGTCATAGCCTTATCAACTATTCCATTTGGTGTTATCTCAATTATTCTATTTGCAATTGTTTGGATAAACTCATGGTCGTGAGCAGTGAACAAAACTGTTCCTTTAAAATTAGTCAGTGCCTTATTTACAGATGTAATTGATTCAAGATCTAAATGATCTGTTGGATTATCAAACAATAAGACATTAGAGTTACTCATCATCAATTTAGAAAGCATACATCTCTGTTTCTCTCCTCCTGATAAAACTTTAACTTTCTTGAATACTTCTTCTCCAGAGAACAACATTCTTCCTAAGAATCCTCTTATGAATGAATCGTGTTGATCTGGTGAATAAGGTTTTAACCAATCTACTAAATCTAAGTCGTTGTTGTTGAAATAAGCCGAATTATCTTTAGGCATATAAGCTTGAGATGTTGTTACTCCCCAATTGTATGTTCCTGAATCTTGCTCCATCTCTCCAGCTAAAATAGAAAGTAACGTTGTCTTTACCATATCATTTTGAGCTAAGAATATAACTTTATCGTTAGTGTCAATTGTAAAAGTAACATTATTTAAAACTTTTACTCCATCTATTGTTTTGCTTAGATTTTCAACTCTTAACAGATTGTTTCCAGCATCTCTATCTGCTTTAAATTCAATAAATGGATATTTTCTGTTAGATATTTGCATATCTTCTAATTGAAGTTTATCTAATTGCTTCTTTCTTGAAGTTGCTTGGCTTGATTTAGAAGCGTTCGCACTGAAACGAGCAATAAACTCTTGAAGTTCTTGACGTTTTTGTTCTACTTTTTTATTCTTATTTCCAAGAAGTTGTAACATAAGTTGGCTTGACTCATACCAGAAGTCATAGTTTCCAACAAATAACTTAACTTTTCCAAAGTCTATATCTGCCATATGAGTACACACTTTATTTAAGAAGTGTCTATCATGAGAAACTATTATAGCTGTTGTAGTTTCCATGTTGTCAGCTAAAAAGTTCTCAAGCCAAGATACAGCTTTAATATCCAATCCGTTTGTAGGCTCATCTAATAGTAATACATCTGGTTTTCCAAAAAGAGCTTGTGCCAACAACACTTTTACTTTTTGAGATTCTGGAAGTTCTTTCATATATTTTTGATGTAAATCAGGAGTAATTCCTAATCCTGATAAAAGAGTTTCAGCTTCTGGTTCAGCATCCCAACCATCTAACTCAGCAAAATCTCCTTCTAATTCAGCAGCTTTCATACCATCGTCTTCTGTAAACTCTTCTTTAGCATATATTTCATTTTTAGCTACCATTATTTCCCATAATTTTTTATTTCCCATAAGAACTACATCTAAAACTTTATCCTCTTCATTACCAAAGTGATCCTGTTTTAAAACTGACATACGTCTATTCTTTTCTAAAATTACTTCTCCTTCTGTTTGCTCTAAATCTCCAGAAAGAATTTTAACAAGTGTTGATTTTCCTGCTCCGTTAGCTCCTATAAGTCCGTAACAATTCCCAGGAGTAAATTTGATACTTACATCTTCAAAAAGTTTTCTTCCTGAAAATCTCATACCTAAACCAGCTGTTGATAACATTGACATACCTCCAATATATTAAAAAAATTTATATATAAATCTCATTATTAAACACTCTTTACAATACTAGTTCTATTGTATCACACTTTACAAAAAAAATAAAGTACAACATCCATTGTTTTTGATTTTTATTTAACTTTTACTCAATAAAGGATTTTTATTATTTTGCTAGTATTTATCTATAATGAAAAGGAGTGATCTTATGATATTTGATGAAAGAATTTACTATACCACATTAAAAATAATTTTTCTAAAAGCTGTGCATGATTTATTTCCAAAAATAGAAGTTGAAATACAACACACCTTGAGTCATGGACTTTTTGGTGTATTAAAAGAAAAAAAACACATTTCAGAAAAAGAAATAAATAAAATAAAAAATAGAATGGATGAACTTATAGCTAAAGACTATACAATAAATATTATTTCGAATAACGTAGAAGAGATTAGGCGAAAAGCTAAAAATATTGAAAGAGAAGATATCTTGAGAACTATAAATAGTACAGGATGGATTTATATAAAAGAATATGAATTAGAAGGATATCATGATTTTTTTTATGAAAAAACTTATCCTAGTACAGGTTTTATCTATCTTTATGATTTAGTTTCTCATGATGGTGGTTTTATTTTAAGATTTCCTATTGAAGAAAATTCTAAAGTACTTCCTGAATGCAAAAATTTTGATAAATTATCAAAAATTCAAAAAGAATCCAATGGTTGGGAAGAATTGATGGACGTTTCTTATATTGGAAGCTTAAATGAAAAAACTATGAACGGAACTATTCGAGATTTGATTAGATTAAACGAAACTTTACATGAAATTAAATTAGCAGATATTTCCGAAAAAATAGTAAAAAATAAAAAAATAAAACTAATTACTATTGCTGGGCCATCATCTTCAGGAAAAACAACTTTTGGTCACAGATTATCACTTTACTTAAAAGCAAACAAACTCTCTCCTACATTGATTTCTTTGGATAATTATTATATCGGTAGAACAAGTATTCCTATCAATGAAAAAGGTGAAAAAGATTTTGAAAGTTTAGAAGCTTTAGATCTAACACTTCTGAATAAAAATTTGGCTGACCTTATACTGGGAAAAGAAGTAGAAATACCTCAATATAATTTTATAACAGGAGAAAGAGAAGTTAAAGGAATAAAAATGCAAATTCCTATAAATGGAATTATTCTTTTAGAAGGAATTCATGGATTGAATGAAGAAGTAACAAAAAATATTTTAAAAGAGGAAAAATTTAAAATCTACATAAGTTGCCTTACTCAACTCAACATAGATATGCATAATCGTATCCCTACAAATGAAGTAAGAAAAATCAGAAGAATTGTTAGAGATAGTTTGTCTCGTGGAATTTCAGCAGAACACACTTTATCAATGTGGAAAAATGTGAGAGACGGTGAAGAAAAACATATTTTCAAATATCAAGAAGAAGCTGATACCATGTTTGATACTAATTTAGTTTATGAACTTGGTGTTTTAAAAAGATTTGCCATGAAAGAACTTGTAAAAATAAGATATGGAACACCCAACTACGAAGAAGCTAAACGATTGTTGAGATTTTTGTATTGTTTTATTGATATAGATGATAAATTTGTTCCTGAAACTTCAATATTAAAAGAGTTTATAGGAGGAAGTTATTTTTACAACTATTAAATACAATATAATATTCTGAAGTTATTTTTCAAATCATAAAAAATATGTTATAATTTTATAATTTGAAATTTAAAAAACAAAAGGAGAAGCATGAAAACATTAGTAGATTTGCACACTCATACAGTAGTTAGTGGACATGCATATAGTACACTACAAGAAAATATTTTATCGGCCAAAGAAAAAGGATTAAAGTATTTAGGGATGTCTGAACATGCTCCAGAAATGCCAGGTGGGGCTCATCTTTTTTATTTTTCCAATATAAGAGTTGTTCCTAGAAAAGTCGATGGAGTTATCCTTTTAAGAGGTTGTGAAGTCAACATTTTAGATTACAATGGCAATATTGATCTTCCAGAAAGAGAGTTAAATGTTATTGATTATGCAATTGCAAGTCTTCATCCTCCATGTATAGAACCTGGGACTGTCGAAGAAAATACAAACGCTATTATCAATGTTATGGATATTGAAAAAGTTAAAATTATTGGTCACCCTGACGATTCAAGGTTTCCTTTAGATTATAAAAAGTTAGTTCTGGCGGCTAAAGAAAAGGATGTTCTTTTAGAAATAAATAACTCCTCGTTAAAACCTCTAAGTTTTCGTGAAGGAGCAAGAGAAAATGTAAAAGTTATGCTAGAACTTTGTAAAGAGATGAAAGCTAAAATTATTTTAGGTAGTGATGCTCATATCAGTTACAGTGTAGGAGATTTTCAATATGCAGAAGAACTTTTAAAAGAATTGTGCTTTCCTGATGAGCTAGTAGTGAATTATAGTGAAGCAGATATCAAAAAATATTTTTTAGGTGAATAAAAAAGAACTTTGGACATGATCCAAAGTTCTTTTTTATTCACAATTATTTTGCAGCTTTCTTTAAAGAAATTGCATGTAAATTTGCATAAACTAATGGTAAGAAAATTCCACCAGAAAGAAAATTTCCAATAGTTACAGGAACAAAATTACCCATAATAGATCCCACTAAAGAATATGAATTAGGGTCTAAAAAGTATGCTAAACTAAAATAAGTCATATTCGCAACAACGTGCTGAAATCCTAAGAAAGCAAAAAGCATAATAGGGAAGAAACAAGCTAAAATTTTTCCTGCTCCATCTTTAATTGCATAAGATTTCCAAACTGCTCCAGCAACTAAAATATTACAAAGAAATCCACTTGCAACAGCAGCAAAAAATGGAATGTTAGCTCTTCCAGCTGCATTTTTTAAAGTTATCTCTACAAGATGCTCATGCCCTTCAAAAACGTTTCCATGAACCATAAGAAAAGCGATAAAAACAGAACCAATAAAGTTTCCTATCCAAACAAGAACTAAATCTTTTATAAACTCAATTAAAGTTGTTTCTTTTCTAAAATAAGCTAGTCCTACTAAGCAGTTTCCAGTAAAAAGAGAACCACCTACTAAAATAACAAACATGAAACCTACTGGAAACAGCATTGCTCCAATAAAATAACCCCAAGGTCCTAAAAGAGACTTAGCTGTTAAATTTCCAAGACATACAAAACCTATGAAAATTCCCCCCATAATACCTAAAAGAATAGCTTTTAATACTGGATACTTAGTCTTTTCAACCCCAGTAGCAATAGTATACTCTGTAGCTTGATTTAAATTTAAAACCGACATAACAACCTCCTAATTTTTTGTATATATTTGACAGAAAATTATAGCATACAAATTAAAATTAGTACACATTTTAATTTATATAACTTCTCTAATTTTTCTAAAAAATTAAAAAAATCCCACAAGAAAATTTTCTTCAATGGGATTTTTTATTATAATTTTAGTTGTCCTGCTCTAAAAGTTCTAAAGCTCTGTGACAAGCATAGAAATGATCTTCATCTCTTGCTTTTAACACTTGTGGTTCAGCACATTTTTCAATTACATATGGGCATCTCTTAGCAAACCTACATCCTATTCCTGGATTTATAGGAGATGTTATTTCTCCTTGAAGCATGACTCTTTTCATTTTATGCTTTAAACTTGGAACCGGTATAGCAGATAACAGTGCTTTTGTATATGGATGTGTTGGACATTTAAAAAGCTTACTTGCTGGAGCTTTTTCTACCAATTGTCCTAAATACATTACCGCTATATCATCTGAAAAATGTTTCACAACTGAAAGATCATGAGTTATAAACATAAAAGTTAATCCTAATTTTTTTTGTAAATCTTGCATCAAGTTCAGTACTTGTGCTTGAATAGAAACATCCAATGCTGAAACTGGTTCATCACAAACTATGAATTTAGGGTTCAATGCTAGTGCACGAGCTATCCCTATCCTTTGACGTCTTCCTCCATCCAATTCATGAGGGTAAGTGTTCATAAGTCTGTCTGTAAGTCCAACTATATCCATTAAATCTTTAACTCTTTCTTGAAGCTCTTGCTTATTTTTACATTTTTTGTGTATTATAAGAGGCTCTGCTATTATCTCACTCACTGTCATTCTTGGATTCAAAGAAGCAAATGGATCTTGAAATATGATTTGCATCTCTTCACGAAGATTTATCATCTCTTTTTTAGAATAATCTCTTATATTTTTTCCTTCAAAAATTATTTCTCCATCAGTGGCTTCTAAAAGTCTTAAAATTACTCTACCAGTTGTAGATTTTCCACATCCTGATTCTCCAACTACTCCAAGAGTTTTTCCACGTTCTATTGTAAAATTTACACCATCTACGGCATGTAGTTGTCCTTTAGGTGTATTAAAATATTTTTTAAGGTTCTTAACCTCTAATATTACATCCGACATTATTGCCCCCCTTATTTTACTACTGGCCCAGCAGTTAGATTTTCATAAGCTAAACATCTAACTTTATGTCCTACTTTAATTATTGTTTCTGCTGGAATTTTTGTTTCACAAATTTTCACAGCATTTGGACATCTTGGATGAAATTTACATCCTAATGGAAGATTTGTAGGATCAGGCATTAATCCTTGAATCGGATTCAATCTTTCACACTCTTCGTCTAAATTTGGTATTGAACCGAAAAGTCCATGAGTATATGGATGTTTTGGAGTTTCAAATATATCCTCTAATGAACCTGCTTCTATTATTTCACCTGCATACATAATTGCAACTTTATCACAAACTTGAGCAACTACTCCTAAATCATGTGTTATAAGCATCATAGCTGTTTTAAATTTATTTTTCAATTCATTCATAAGGTCTAGCACTTGTGCTTGTATTGTTACGTCTAAAGCTGTTGTAGGCTCATCAGCTATTAAAAATTTAGGGTTACAAGCAAGAGAAATTGCAATTACAACTCTTTGCTTCATTCCACCTGAAAATTGATGTGGAAAATCATTTACCCTTGCTCCTGGTATTCCTACTAATTCAAGCATCTCTTTAGCTTTTTCCATAGCTTCAACTTTATTTTTATTCTCATGTATCTCTATAACTTCTGCTATTTGCTCTCCAACAGTCATAACTGGATTTAAAGATGTCATTGGATCTTGAAATATCATAGAAATTTGACTTCCTCTGATTTTTCTCATATCTTCTTCTGAAGCCTTTAGAAGGTCTATTCCCTGAAAGTTAATTTCTCCATTTATAATTTTTCCTGGAGGATTAGGTATAAGTCTCATTATTCCAAGAGCTGTAGTTGTTTTTCCTGCTCCAGTTTCTCCAACTAAACCTAATGTTTCTCCTTCATTGATCACTATACTTATTGAATTTACTGCATCAACAGTTTCATCTTCAGTGATATACTTTATTTCTAAGTTTTTTATTTCTAATAGTTTTTTCTTCAATTTTTTACCCCCAAAAAAATTTAATTAGTGCTTTAATCTAGGATCCAATGCATCTCTTAGCCCATCCCCTAAAAGATTCAATGAAAGAATTGTCATCATTATTGCTATTCCTGGGAATGTTGTTACCCACCAAGCATATCTTAAATATTGTCTACCTCCTGAAAGCATTGAACCCCATTCCGGAGCTGGTGGCTGAATTCCAAGCCCTATAAAACTAAGTCCTGCCGTAGATAAAATAGCTCCTGCTACTCCTAAAGTTCCTTGAACTATAACTGGTGCTAAAGAGTTTGGTATAATGTGACGAAAAATAATTCTCATGTCACTTGCTCCTATGGCCTTAGCTGCTTCTATATATTCCTGGTCACGAATTGAAAGTACAGATGCACGAACTATTCTTGCATAACTTGGAACTGAAGATATACTTATTGCTAGCATAAGATTACGAAGATTAGGTCCTAGTGCCGATACTATTGCTATTGCAAGTAATATGCTTGGAACAGCTAAAAATATATCCATTATTCTCATTATTACATTGTCTAATTTTCCGCCATAAAATCCAGCAAATGCTCCCAGTGATCCACCTATTGCTATAGATAAACTTACTGCTAAAACTCCAACTTTTAAAGAAACTCTTGCACCGTGTATAAGTCTTGCAAAAATATCTCTTCCAAACTCATCTGTTCCTAAGATATGTTTCATCGAAGGTGATTGAAGTCTTTCTGAGAGATTTTGTTTTATAACAACAGTATCATAGTCAGCTATTACATTTGCAAAAACAGCTATTATTATCATTGTAACTATTATAATCAATCCTAAAACAGCCATTTTATTTCTTTTTAATCTTCTCCACACTTCAAAAAACTGGCTTCTTTTTTTTCCAGCAGATTCTATTTCGATATTTTTATTTTCCATATTTCCCCCTATTTATACTGTGATTTGATTCTTGGATCTACATAAGCATACAGTATATCAACTAATAAATTTACTATGCTAAAAGTTGTAGCTAAGAAAACAACTGCTGCAAGAACTGTTGGTGTATCTTTTTGTCTTATAGCTTCAACCATCAATCTTCCTACGCCAGGCCAAGAATATACTGATTCTGTAAGTACTGCTCCACCAAGTAATCCTCCAAATTGAAGTCCTATTACTGTTATTACTGGAATCAATGCATTTTTAAGTGCATGTTTATTTACAACTTTACTTTCCGATACTCCTTTTGCTCTAGCTGTTCTTATATAATCCTGTCTTATAACCTCTAGCATTGAAGAACGAGTCATACGAGTCACTATAGCTGCTGCTCCCACTCCAAGTGTTAGTGCTGGAAGAATCAAACTCTTAGCACCCTCAAAACCTCCTGAAGGCAACAATCTAAATTTTACAGAAAAAGTAAGAATTAACATAAGTCCTAACCAAAAGTTTGGCATAGACACTCCAAGTAAAGCTCCTATCATACTAAAACTATCTAAAAAAGAATATTGTCTTGTAGCAGAAATAATTCCTACTGGTATTCCTATACAGACTGAAATAATAACTCCCAATAAAGCTAATATTAACGTATTTGGAAATCTTGAAAAAATTTCTCCGAAAACTTCCCTACCCGTAGTATATGATCTTCCAAAATCTCCAACCACAGCTTTTCTTATAAAATTGAAATATTGTACTAGAAAATGGTCATTCAGACCCATCTCTTGTCTTAATTTTAAAATTGATTCTCTAGGTGCACTTTCTCCCAAAATTAATTGTGCTGGATCTCCAGGCGTCAATGACATAATTGTAAAAACCAGAAAAGATACTCCTAATAGAACAGGTATCAATAACAGCAATCTTCTTAAAATATATTTGTACATACTCTCCCCCACTAACACCTATGTGTTTTTTATTTTTATTAAGACTACCCTATAAAAATCTAAAAGTCAATATTTCTTTATAAACATCATTCTTCATTAGATTCCTTTATTTTGGCTTCTTCTAACTATAATCTATCATTATTCTTCAATAAAGTAAAATTAATTTAATATATAGTAACAATCAAAAAATAAAAAAAACCCCCTGATTAAAGGGAGTTAACTTTATTACTTTCTGATTCCTAACTTAGCTATTAAAGCTCTGTATCCTTCGATATCTTTGCTAGTTAAATAGTTTAAAAGTCTTTTTCTTTGTCCAACCATTTTAAGAAGTCCTAATCTTGAGTGGAAATCTTTTTTGTGAGTTCTTAAGTGGTCTGTTAAGTGAGTTATTTTCTCAGTTAAAAGAGCTACTTGAACTTCAGTTGATCCAGTATCAGTTGCATTTTTTCCGTATAAAGCGATTATCTCTGCTTTGCTTTTCATTGCCATGTTAATTACCTCCAAATATTTATTATCTAAGCCAAGCAAACAGGAGGCAAACCCCATATCCTAGCTTAAATTATTAATTAATTATATCATACTTATTAACTGTTGTAAAGCGGTTTTATCCCTTTATTTTACTGTGTTCTCACTTAGTTCATCAGCAACTATCGGCTCTAAAACTGGCTTTATATCTTTAGACTTTTTAACTTTTTCTTCTAAAACTCCCCCAGCAACTAAAGTTTTTAATTCATCTCCAGTTATAGTTTCTCTTATTAAAAGAGTTTTACTGATATGGTCTAATAGTTCATATTTATCAGTTAACATTTTAATAACATCACTGTAAGCATCTGAAATTATTTTTCTTATTTCATCGTCTATCTCTTTTCCAGTTACATCACTATAATGTTTTTGAGCAAACATATCACCTTCAGCTGTACTATCCAAAAGGATAGGTCCAAATTTATCTGTCATTCCAAATTTAGTAACTATAGCATGAGCTATAGCAGTCGCTCTTTGAATATCGTTACTTGCTCCTGTTGTGATATCATTAAACACTACTTGTTCAGCCGCTCTTCCTGCTAATAAAACTCTTATTTCTGAAAGATATTCTTTTTTAGATTTCAAGTATCTATCTTCTGTTGGAAGTGTCATAGTATAACCAAGTGCTGCACTTCCTCTTGGAATAATTGTTACTTTGTGAACTGGCTCTGTATAAGGTAATAACACTTGACTCAAGGCATGTCCTACTTCATGATAAGCTACTATATGTCTTTCTTTTTCAACTGTTACACGAGATTTTCTTTCTGGACCTATTGTAACTTTTTCAGAAGCTTCTTCTAAATCTTCCATATTAATTTCGTCTCTTCCTTCACGAGCAGCTAAAATTGCAGCTTCATTCAATAGATTTGCTAAATCCGCTCCTACAAATCCAGGTGTTTTTCTAGCTACTATTCCTAAATCTACTTCTGGTGAAAGTTTTTTCCCTTTTATATGAACATTTAAAATTTCTTCTCTTCCTTTTATATCAGGAGCATCCACAACTACTTGACGGTCAAATCTTCCTGGTCTCATAAGTGCACGATCTAATACTTCTGGACGGTTAGTTGCTGCTAAAATTATTATTGTTTCGTCATTTCCAAATCCATCCATTTCTACAAGAAGTTGATTAAGAGTTTGTTCACGCTCATCATTTCCTCCACCTTGTCCACTTCCACGTTTACGACCAACTGCATCTATCTCATCTATAAACACTATACAAGGTGCTGCTTTTCTTGCTTTAGCAAATAAATCACGAACTCTAGAAGCTCCTACTCCAACAAACATCTCAACAAATTCAGAACCAGACATACTTAAAAATGGTACTCCTGCCTCTCCTGCTACAGCTTTAGCTAAAAGTGTTTTTCCTGTTCCAGGACTTCCTAAAAGTAGTACTCCCTTAGGAATTTTAGCTCCTACTTTTTTAAATTTTTCAGGTTCTTTTAAAAATTGAACAACTTCTTCTAGTTCTACTTTTGCCTCATCTATTCCAGCTACATCTTTAAAAGTTGTTTTTATTAACTCTTCACCATTTTCTTTTACTTTAGATTTTCCAATATTAAAGATTTGAGGTCCTCCACCAGATCCTTTATTCATTCTAGAAAGCATAAATACCCATACTCCTATTAAAAGAATCATCGGGAACCATGAAACTAAAAGATTTAAAAGGAAAGGTAGCTCTTCAGCTGGTACTGAGTCGATAGCTACTCCTGAACTTTCAAGAACATTTACTAATTTAGGATCTCCACCTAATCTATCTGTTATCATCCTAGTTTTATAATTTTCTTGTTTATCATCAGCCATAGTTCCGTAAACATATCCATCTTTTTCTTGAACTTTTACTATTGTTTTATTTTGAGCTAACTCCATAAATTCTGTATAACTTACATCTTTTACTCCAGTTTTTTCTTTATCTTTCATAAGAGAAGGCAAACTCATAAATAATGTAACTATAAATAACAACATTATTAATCCCTTTATATTGAACTTACCTTTAGGTTCATTGGAGTTGTTTCCCTTGTTATCTCCTGAATTACCCCCATTGAAAGTTGATTTTAATTTTTCCTTAAAATCATCTCTTTTTTTATTCTGATCCTCTTTTTGCTCTGGCTTATTATTTTTTTCTTCCTCAACTAACATTATATTTTTCTGCACTGTTAATTCCTCCTTATAGTTAAGTTTATTCCCATTCCAACTGTTTTTTGTTGATATTTTTCGCTTCCTCTTACCCCTCCTATCCAAACCACTTCTTCTTCTTTTAAGATAATCGGAATATCATCTCTTCCTTCTTGAGGTATTTTGGTATTTATAAGAATATCTTTTATTTTTTTCTCAGAATTCATGCCTGTAGGAATTATTTTATCTCCTGGTTTTTTAGTTCTGATTTTTAGAGTATCCCCTACAGCTAAATTAGTTAGAAACTCTGTATTTCCTCTTTTTATTTTTTCATTTTCAGCATTATTTATTTCAGCTGTTATTTGAAAATTTCCAAATTTTATCATTCCTGGTATTTTAAAAAATATTTCTGTATTATCATTTTTATTTTTATGTTCCAACTCTAATGCTTTTTCAGTTTTTATATAAATATATTCGTATTCTTTTAACAAAAATTGTTCTTTATTCAGAGATATTTTCTTAGTTCCTCCTTTTTTTAGTAATTCTATCATACTCTCAATTTTATATCTATCACTTTTTACTTTTTTTTCATTTAAAAATTTATTTAAAATCTTTTTTTGAATATATTTAGATTCTTTTTCTAATTTTTTCACTGATAATTTTTCATCTTCAAGAAAATCTTTTAGATTTATTTTGTTTTCTCCATTTACTTCTTTTATTTCTCCAATCAAATTATATATTTTATCCTTAAATTTAGGATTATATCTTTTTTCTATAAAAGGTATAAGATCTAATCTTATACTATTTCTTGTAAATTCATTTTCGAAATTAGTTTTATCGATTCTGTAAGGAATATTTTTTTTATCTAAATAACTCATTATTTCAGATTTATAAATATCTATAATTGGTCTGATATAATTGTCTCTTTTTCTTGATATTCCCTCTAATCCTTCTAAACTTGTTCCTCTTATAATTCTAAACATGAATGTTTCTATCTGGTCATCTTTGTTATGAGCTAAGGCTATTTTATCGCCTTTGACTTTATCTAAAACATTTTTGAAGAACCGGTGCCTAACTTCTCTTCCTACTTCTTCTAACCCCTTTTTTTCATCTTTACCTATTTTTTCAATATCAATTCTTTTAACAAAAACTTGCAAATCATATTTCTTTCCTATTTCTTTTACAAACTCCTCATCCCCATCAGAAGCTTCACCTCTTAAAAGATGGTTGATATGAACTAAAATTATTTTTAGATTTTCATCTATTTTCATTTTGTATTCCATTAAAACTTCCAACAGAAAAACTGAATCTGGTCCTCCAGAAAATCCTAAAACTATTGTTTCTCCATCTTCTAATAATTTATACTGTTTTATTGAGCTAAATATTTTCTTTATCATTTTTCTCACTTTTATAATCATTTTCATCTATTTTTTTTACACTTTTATCTCTATAGTCAAAGAAAACATATACCATTTCATCTTTATTTTCCAAAATATTGTATCTGAATTTTTCTAATTCACTATATCTGTGCCCTTCACGAATAGATTTAAAAGTACAAGTTTTCAAGATATTATTATATAATTCACTATCTTTTTCACTCTTCAACCAGTTAGGATAATTTCCAGGTTTTGCTAACAATAAAAAATCATATTTTAAGAATTCTATAAATTTTTCTTCTAGTGGGAATTTTTTAAACTTATAGAATTCTAGTAGATAAGTATAAAGAGATGCATCTTTATGACCTAAATCTAAAAGATTATTCGTTTTAAAATAGTCACTTATTTCTTCAAAAAATACAAAAGGTGAAGAATAATTGTTTTCAACTATATAGTTAACTGAATTCATAAATTTTTCAGAATTATAATACCAATCTAAAAGTTTTTCTAAATTTTTTAATCTACATATTTCAGAGAAATTCATAAACTTATTACTTAAAACTTCATAAGGTTGAAAATCTAAATATTTATATTCATAATCTATAATTTCTTTAGATATTTTTGTTCCCTTTAAAATTTTTAAAAATCCTAATTGAATCATTTCTGGTTTTAAATTATAAACATAATTAAAAGAATTTTTAAAAAGACTATATGTTTCAAATGGTAGTCCTGCTATTAAATCTAAATGCAAATGTATATTTCTAGGTATCTTTTGAATGTTTTTAGTTAATCTTTCTAAAAGATTTCTTCTATTTATACTCTCCATTGTTTCCCAATTTACACTTTGTATTCCTATTTCAAATTGAAAATAATCTTTAGGAACTTTTTTCAAAAGCTCTAAAGTTTCTTCATCAAAAATATTAGCATTAATTTCAAAATGAAAAATTATTCCTGGACGATAATTTTCTATTAAAAACTTCCATATTTCTAAATATCTTCCTTTATTTATATTGAAAGTTCTGTCTACAAATTTTAAAAGTTTAATATTTGAATGCAAGAAAATTCCCAAATCTTTTTTTACTCTTTCTAAAGAAAAGTTTTTTACTCCTTTATCTATTGAAGAAAGACAGTAAGAGCAACTGAAAGGACACCCTCTTGAACTTTCATAATAAAGAATTTTGTTTTCTTTCATTATTTCCTCTAAAGAATAAGGAAAAGGAATCTCGTCTAAATCAGAAGGCATTGGTTCTGAATATATTGTCAGAAGTTCATCTATATTTGCTTGAACTACTTTTAAAAAGGCTCGTTCTCCCTCTCCTTTTATTATAAAATCGACTTCCGGATTATCTTTCATAACATCTTCACTGTCATAAGTAACTTCAGGCCCACCTAAACCTATTTTTAAATTTGGCATTATTTTCTTTAATTCTTTAGATATTTTAAAAATTTGCTCTTTATTCCAAATATAAGTAGAAAATAAAACTACATCAGGAGATTTTTCAAAAATATCCCTTATAATATTATGTGTTTGATTATTTATATTTGACTCATATATTTCTATTTTTTTTCCACTGTATTGATCTGCATATTTTTTTAAATATCTCACAGCTAGATTTGTGTGTATATACTGGCTATTTAATGCCACTAATAAATATTTTTTCATTTTTTACTCCTATTTTATATTATTTCTTATTATTTTTTTGAAATTCCAAATGTTCACGATAAGTTCTGCTGAAAAAATGATATCCATTTTCACTGGTAACAAAAAATAGATAATCAGTCTGCTCTGGATTATATGCTGCATCTAAAGAACTTTTATGTGGATTAGCTATAGGTCCAGGAGGTAAACCTCTATATTTATATGTATTATAAGGTGAATCTATCTCTAAATCTTTGTAATATATTCTTCTTTTTTCATAATTGTATACATAGTTTACAGTAGCATCTGAAGAAAGAGTCATTTTTTTCTCTATTCTATTATAGAAAACTGAGGCCATAATGGGTTTTTCTTCTTTTCTCATGGCTTCTCTTTCTAAAATAGAGGCCATAATAAGTTTTTGATAAAACTCCTCTTTATTCGGATATTTTTCAGGAGGAAAAACTTTTAAAAATTGCTTTAAAGGAATTTCTAATGTTTGCTTAATTGAATAATTTTCTGGTATGTAATAAGTTTCTGGATAAAAATAACCTTCAAAGTTCATATTTGGAGTAGGATAAGGAAATTCTATCTCCTTTAAAGCTGATTCATATTGTTTTAATTTTTCTTTATCTCCTTTAGTAAGTAAATTCATAACATTTTTATATGTAAACCCCTCTGGAATAGTCAGTTTAAAAACTTTAGAACGCCCCTCTTCCAATTGAGTTATTAAATCCTCTAAACTTTTTTCTCCTACCAGCTCATAGTATCCAGCTTTTATTGCTTTCCCACCATTTCTTTCTTTAATGTAGTATCTAAAAAAATAGTTTTCTACAGAATAAGGAAGTTTTTTTAAGGATTGGAGCAATGGTTTATCACTTGACACTTCTAAAACAGTATTATAATTTATTTTTTTACTTATATAGTTTTGATAGGAATAAATTAATCCTGCTCCACTTAGAATAGTTGCAGTTAAAATTCCTAAAAGTAATTTTTTCATAACCTCTCCTTCAAATAATTTAACTCTATTCTACCATAATTTACCCGAATTGTCTTATACTTCTGGACTTTATTTTTTTAATAAAAAAATCTTGAGAACTATTAGAAGCTCTCAAGATTTATTATTTATTATTATTTTTTTGAATCTTTAGCTTTCTCTACTAAAGGTTTTTTTCCTCTTCTATCTTCATCAAAACTTTGAATAATAACTTCAGCATCATTGAATGGAACTGAAACAAATGAGAAGTTCTCATAAAGTTCAACATTTCTTATTTTGCTTTCATTTACTTTCGATTTTTTACTGATAGTTTCTAAAAGTTTCTTAAGAGTCATATTATCTTTTCTTCCAAGAGCTATGAACAATCTTACTTTTCCAGTATTTTCAAGAGCTCCGTCATCTCCAACAGTATCTCTACTTCTTTCTCTTCTTTCAGGTCTGTCACTTCTTTCTCTTCTTTCAGGTCTGTCACTTCTTTCAGATCTGTCACTTCTTTCTCTTCTGTCATTTCCAACAGAGATTTCAGAGTAGTTGCTTTCGTCTAATTCATGATCGTAAGCATTTTTAAGTAAAGCAGATATGATTGTATGAGAATCAGCCTTTGTCATAAGTTCGTTAGCCATATCTTCAAAGTTTTTGAATTCTCCAGCTTCTACTATTATTTCAAGTTCAGAGAATATTCTTGATTTTTTAGCTTCTATAACATCTTTTATTCTTGGTAAGTTTTCTTTTCTTATTTCTGTTTTAACAGTTTTTTGAATATACATAAGTTTTCTATACTCAGATGGAGTTATGAAAGTTATAGCTGTACCTTGCTTTCCAGCTCTTCCTGTTCTTCCTATTCTATGTACATAACTTTCTGCTTCTTGAGGTATAGCAAAGTTTATTACATGAGAAAGATCATTTACATCTATTCCTCTTGCTGCAACGTCAGTTGCTACAAGAACATTTAAACGCTTAGATTTAAATCTCTTTAGTGTAACTTCTCTATGATTTTGACTGATATCTCCATGAAGACCTTCAGCATCATATCCTCTGTCATTTAATCTTCCAACTAACTCATTTACATCATTTTTAGTTCTACAGAAAACTATTCCATAGAAATCTTTTGCTAAATCCATGATTCTGCAAAGAGCTTCGAATTTATCTCTATCTTTTACTTCAAAATATATTTGATCTGTTAAGTTTGTTGTTAATTCTCTTGCTGCAACAGCTAGAACTTCATGTTCTCTCATGTGAATTTTAGCTATTTTTAAAATTTCAGGAGCCATTGTAGCCGAGAAAAATAGCATTTTTTTATCTTCATTTGTTGATTTTAATATTTTCTCAATATCATCAACGAATCCCATATTTAACATTTCATCTGCTTCGTCTAAAACGAAGAATTTAAGGTTATCTATTTTAAGAATTCCTCTGCTCATAAGATCCATTACTCTTCCTGGAGTTCCTACTACTATATCCACACCTTTTTTAAGTTGTCTGATTTGGAAATCTAAAGATTGTCCTCCATAAACTGGAGTTATTCTGAATTTTTTTGTACTAGCTAATGCATGCATCTCTTCAGATACTTGTACTGCAAGTTCTCTTGTTGGAGTTAAAACTATTGCCTGTATGTGTTTTCCGTGCTCTTCTATTTGCTCTAATATAGGCAAAGAGAAAGCTGCAGTTTTTCCTGTTCCTGTTTGTGCTTGTCCTATTATATCTTTAGTTCCTGATAATAATGCAGGTATTGTAAGAGCTTGTATTGGACTTGGTTTCTCGTATCCTTTTTTCTCTAATGCCTTTAATATTTTATCTGATAAACCTAAATTTCTGAATTCTACTAATTTGTCTAACTTATCCATATACACTTCCTTCTAATCTTAAATTATATATAACACTACGCCAAATAATATACACGATTACCTAGCTACGCTATATACACAGGAACTGAATAGCAACTAGATAATTATTCTACATATCAAATTATTATACCATACTTTTTACAATATGTGTACTATTATTTT
>JBOFFH010000108.1:0-8458 GCA_051648485.1 Fusobacteriaceae bacterium | reverse complement strand
ATATTTTCTTTTTCTAATTCAAATACAACTTTTTCAGAAGGTTTGTCTAAGGGAATAGTTATAAAAAAACCACTTTTGTAAGGATAAGTTTTAAGTCCTATAATGTTTGATTCAATTAAAAATATTTCTGAACGCTCTTTTAATAAAAGTATATATTTTTCTCTTTCTTTTAAAACTTTAAAACTTTTGTCTTTATTAAAAACAATTTCATTGAACATTTTCATTCCACCAGCTGAAATATTTGACCAAGTAGCTCTACAAATAAAATTAGATGCATCAATAAAATCTTTAATTACTTTTTCACTCTTTGAAATAGCAAGCTGTGCCCCCACTCTCAATCCATAACTTGTTAAAGATTTAGAAATACTAAAAGAAAAAATAGTTAAAAAATTTTCAGGTAAATCTTTGAAAAGATTCAAATGATCTTTTTTTTCTTGCTCTGTTTGAAAATCAAAATCAGAATATGCTATATCTTTTATTAAAACTATATTTGTAAATTTGGAAGCAGATTTTAAAATTTCAATAACTTCTTTCCATTCTTTTGAATTGAGCTTATATCCTGTAGGATTATGACAAGGATCATTTATTATAATAGCTAAAGACTTTTGTATTTTACTTAAAGTCAAAACTTTTTCTTTGAAATTTTCTAAATCAAAAGAGTTTTCTGAATTAAAAAGTCTATAAGTGTCAAAAATTCCACCAGCGTTTTTGACTATAACTTTATACGGTTCCCACATAAGATTGGGAAGTAAAACTTTTTCACCTTTGTGAACATAAGTTTTTAGACTGTTACTAAGAGCCCCAGTTCCTCCAGCAGTAGAAATTGCTTCTATAAAGTGAGACTTAAAAACTTCTTGAAAATCTTCACCTAAAATTGTAGTTTTTACAGCTAATTTAAAATCTTGATCTCCTGTTATTCCTTTGGCATAACCAAAAATTTCGGTATTTTCCAATTCTCTATATGTTTCTATTACTTCAGAAAAAACTACAAGCTTTTGATCTTCACAAAATAAAGTTCCAAGAGTAGCATTTATAACTTTATCTTTTCCAAATTCCTCAATGGCCAATCTAGATCTATTAGCAGTAGAGAAAACTTTATCTTCAAAATGTATTGTTTCACGATTTATAGCTAACATATATTTCACCACCTTAAAAGTATTTTCAAAAATATTATACGAAATTTTTATTCCAAATGCAAGAAAAATAAAATAAAATTTTCAAAAACATAAAAAAAAGAAGCTAAATAGCTTCTAAATCGAATAGTAAAAACAATATATTTTTCTTATACTGTTATTGTAACAAACCTCTTAATCCGAAAATTATCATTTTTACTCCTACTGACATTATAAAAATTTGCATAACTCTCGATAGTACAAAAAGTACAAGTTCCCCAAAAATTCTATCTAAATATTTTGAAACCGAGAAAAGAATTTTTACTATAGTAAACGTTAAAAGTACAGCTAAAACAGCCACAATAATTCCAGATTCTTGACGAATAATCATAGCGGTAGAAATAGTACCGGGTCCTACAAACATAGGAAAAGTTAAAGGAGTAACTGCATATTTTACAGCTTCGTCCATAGTCATTAAATTAGATTCTTTAGAACGAACTTTTGCAAGTCCTAAAAGATTTTTTAGGGCAACAAGAATTAAAATAATACCTCCTGCAACTCTTAGTTCATTTAAATTTATTTTAAAAAGGTATGTCATAAATAGATTTCCTATAAGAACAAAAGCTACTACTATTCCAAATCCCGAAACAACAATAGTGTTATAAATTTTTTCCCTTATTTCAGGTTTTTGTTCTTGAGTCAAAGACATAAAAAGTGGAACATTTCCAAATGGATTCAGTATACTTATAATTGTCAAAACATTTGTAAAAACCAAGATTATATAATCATTTACTTCCATAGCGAACTCCTCTATTAATTTTATTCATCTCAAAAATTATAACACACAATTTAGTTTTGAACAAATAGTTAGTCCGATTTTATTTTTCTTATTTTATATGGTTAAGTATGAATTCCATATATCATTTAGATCTATTTTTTTCATACTTTTTTTTCTTGATAAAAACGATTTTATATTAACAATAATGTTCTTAAAAAGGATTCAGTGATAGATTTAAATGTTGTATTTTTCATAAAGATATGACATTGGCATATTCATATGATAAATACAAAAAAGTTTTGTTGAAGAAAAGTGAATATAGTGATACTCTTTAATAGTATGTAATGAATATTAAGGAGGAAAAATTTGAATTTTAAACTTTTTATAGCTTTTTTTAAAATAGGACTTTTTACTTTTGGAGGAGGATATGCCATGATACCTCTTATCGAAAAAGAAATTATAGAAGAAAATGAGTGGATATCTAGAGAAGAACTTGTCGAAATAATAGCTATTTCTCAGATGACTCCCGGTCCTATAGCTACTAATGCTGCTACTTTTGTAGGAAAAAAAGTAGGTGGTTATCCTGGAGCTTTTATTGCTACTTTAGGAGTTGTAGCTCCATCTTTAGTTATAATAACAACTATTTTTATGTTTTTTTCACAAAGTTTTGAAAATATTTATATTCAAAAAATTTTTACAGGACTGAGAGCAGGTATTGCAGGAATGATATTTATATCGGTAAAAAAATTAGCTAAAACTACCTTAAAAGATAAAGAAAGTTTTGCTATATTTATTTTTTCATTGTTAGCTCTTATTTTTTCATTTATCTCACCCATTGCCTTAATAGCAATATTTGGATTGGGATTTATGAGTCTTTATTTTTTTAGGAGAGTGAAATAATATGATATTTTTCAAACTTTTTTATGTGTTTTTAAAAATAGGATTTTTCTCTTTTGGTGGTGGATTAGCTATGCTACCGATGGTTCAAGAAGAAGTTTACAAATATGGATGGCTTTCAGAAAGTGAATTTTTAAATGTAATTTCTATTTCCCAAGTTACTCCTGGAGCTATTTCAATAAATACCGCAACTTTTGTAGGGCTTAAAATGGGTGGGATTTTAGGAGCATTATCTGCAGCTTTAGGAATAGTTGTTCCATCCCTAGTAACTATTTTACTGATAGCTTTAGTTTATGAAAAAATAAAAAACAACCCATATAAAGAAGCTTTTTTTAGAGGCGTAAAACCAGTAACCCTAGCCTTAATTTTATATGCTGGAATAATTATAGGTAAACCTACTTTTCTAATTGGTGAAAGTTTTAAGTTGAACTACTGGGCATTAGGAATTTTTATTGTTGTTGTCACTACAAGTGAAAAAATAAAAATAAATCCAGTGTTTATTCTTTTAGGTTCAGGAGTGTTGGGATTAGTTTTTTTCTAAACGTAACACTATATTTAAATCAGGAGGCTTTCATATGAAAAATGAAATTGTTCAAAAATTAGAAAATGAATATGCTAATTCTAGTAAAAGTTTTAAAAAAATTATAGATTTTATAAAATATAATCAAAGTATTATAGCTTTTATTTCAGTAAATAAATTGGCTGAAGAAACAGAAACAAGTCCAGCTACAGTAACTAGATTTGCTCAAAATTTTGGTTTTAAGGGTTATCCTGAATTTCAAGAAATTTTCCAAAAGCAAGTAGAAAAAGAAACTTCTCATATGAAAGTTTTCAGAAACACAATTGCAGAAGGAGAAAAAGAAAATATTCTTTCTAAAATTGTGAGTAATAATATTGAAGTTTTAAACCAATTGAATATCAGTCTATTAGATAAACAACTGGATCAAGCTGTAGAATGGATAAAATCTAGTAGAAAGTTATACATATTAGGAGCAAGAGGTTCTTATTCCTTAGCTCACTACTTATATTTTATGCTTAAAGAGTTCAGAGAGGGAGTTGAACTCATGATTTCTGGGGCTTCTGATTTTACAGATAAGCTTTTGTATTCTCAAAAAGAAGATATGCTTTTTACAATATCTTTTTATCCATATACTAATTTTACTTGTCAAGTAACAGAATTTTTTAATGAACAAGGAAATAAAGTTATAACTATGACAGATAAAAAAGATTCTACACTCGGAAATATTTCAGATTTAGTGATAACAACTAAAAACGGTGGAAAAGCTCATACTTTTGTTCCAGGTATAGTTATTTTAAATGCTTTATTATTTAAATTAGGGCTTGAAGATAAAGAAAATACTGTAGAAAAATTAGATAAATTGAAAAAAATAACAGATAGATTTAAAGTATATAATGAAAATTAATTAAAATAGAGAGAGTAGGCGATTTAGCCAGCTCTCTCTACTTCAATTAATTGATACTTTAACTTTTATTCCAACCTCTAGATCTTTAGGCTCCAAAATAATCTCATCCGTTTCTAATCCATTGGTAACTATAAAACCATCTATTACCGATATTCCTTCAATATTTTTGAGTTCTGATTTTTTATCTTTTAAAACAAATACAAATTTTTGCTCATTTTTATAAACAATAAATCTTTCTTCTAAGAAGAAACTATCACTTATCTTTCTTCCTTCGATAATACCATTGATTGTACTGTTGTATAAAAATTCTGGCAATTGATTTTCTATGGTAGTTTTAATTTCTAAAGTTCCATTATTTTGATTGATATCTATACCTTTAAAATAAATTTTTCCAAAAGAGTAATTTTCGCTATCTCCATAGGGATAAATTTTCAAATTGTTTCCTATATTTACTTTCCCAATATATTTTTCATCTAAATTTATAACTACTATTTTTTCTTCCAAAGAAGAAAATTCAAACATTTCCGAATAAGGAGCAACACTTTCTCCTACCTCTACAATTCTTTTTGTTACATATCCATCAAAAGGAGCTCTAATAAAATATTTCTCCATTCTTTTTTCTAATCCCTCTAAAGAATTTTTAGCAGTTGAAACTGAAGCAATAGAACTATTTAGAGAATTTCCTCCAGATTCTAAGCTGTTTAATCTAGTTTTAGCTGATTCCCATTGATTTTTATTTATAAAAAATTGATTTTTTTTACTGTTATACTCCAGTTGGTTTATATACTTTTTTTCGTAAAGTTCGCTATATTTTTCAAATTCACTTTTAGAAGTAATATAAGCAGTCTCTGAACTAGAAAAAAAAGATTTAGCATTATTTAATTCTTCTTTGTTCAAATTTTCAAAATCAGATTTTGCTTTTTCATAAATAGATCTTTTTTCTGCAATATTTTTTTGTATCTCTTCTGTATTTAGCTTCGCTAAAATCTCGCCTTTTTTAACAACTTCTCCTTCTCTTTTATAAATTTCATGAATAGTTCCACTAAATTCAGAACCTAATTTAGAATAATTTTTTCCTTGAACAGTTCCTGTTACTAAAATCTTTTCCGTGTAGTCTTTTTTTTCAACTTTTATTCCAGCAACTTTTTTTGCTTTAAAAGCATTAAAACTTAAAATCGAAATAAAAATTCCTATAATAAAAATTAAAGCGTATTTTTTTTTCATAAATTCCTCCAAACTATTTTATTCCAGAACTCTTTCTCTACACTCTTATTTCGTCATGAAAAAACTATTTCCTTTTTATATAAAGGGATTTCTCTAATTTTACAGTATAAATTCTTTGAACACTGAATTAAAAGGAGAAGTTTATGAGATATGAATTTAGGATAGCTACAAGTTTTATGACATACAATAAAGGACAGTCTATTTTTATTATTTCTGCTATTGGTTTAGGAGTCGCAGTTCAAGTTTTTATTTCGTCGCTTATTGTTTCACTTCAAACTATGATTGTAGATAAAGTTTTAGGAGATGCACCACATATTAGTATAGAAGCAAAGGATTTGAGAGAAAAATTATTAATTGTAGAAGGTAAACCCATTATTTATGGAAATTTTTCAACAAACAAAAATCGAATTATAGAACATAAAGAAATAGTTAAAGCTTTAAAAAGCTATGAAGAGATAAAAGAAGTGGTTCCTAGTGTTGAGGGAAATGTTCTTTATCAAAGGGCAGGAAAGTCATCTTCTCTTGGAGTGAGAGGATTGGATTTGGAAGTAGCTAATAAGCTTTATAATATTTTAGATAGAATTATTTTAGGAAAAGGAAATATAGATGGGGAAAATGTACTTGTAGGAAAAAGATTAGCTGAGGATCTAGATTTAACAATTGGAGATATTATGGAGCTAACTCTTGCTGAGGGAACTAAAGAAAAAGTTAGAATTTCAGGAATCTTCAACTTTGAAAATCCAACTTCAAATGGAAATCTGATTATTATGAATTTAGATAGAGCTGAAAGAATATTTAAGAAAAGAGGTTATGTGACAAGAATAGATTTACAACTCGAAGATGTATTTTTAGCACCAGAAATTACAAAAAAAATGGAGCAACAATTCAAAGAAGTTAAGATAATTCCTTGGACTAGGGATGGAGGAAATCTCTTAGATGCATTGAGATCACAAACTGCTTCTAGCAATATTATTCAAGTTGTAGTTATGCTGGCTACCTCTATGAGTATAGCTAGTGTGCTTTTAGTTACAGTACTTCAAAAAATAAAAGAGATAGGAATTTTAAAAGCTATGGGTGCTTTAGATTCTTCTACTGGAATTTTCTTTTTAATTCAAGGTGCTATAATAGGTTTTATGGGCTCTTTTTTAGGTGTTTTTATAGGTATTGCACTTATCAAGTTGTACATGGTAGGAGTAAAACCTAGTTTTGTTATAGAAGTAGTACCTTGGAAAATGTTTGGTATTCTTTTGGTATCCACTCTGGCTGGAATTCTTTCAGGAGTCTATCCAGCAATAAAATGTATGAAACTTACACCAATTCAAGTTATAAAAGGGGACTGATATGGATAAAAAAAATGATATAGTTTTGGAGCTTTCCCAAGTAAAGAAATTTTATGGGACTAAAGTTATAACACCTGTTTTAAAAGGAATAGATTTAAAGTTTTATAGAGGAGAGTTTGTAGCTATTGTAGGAGAAAGTGGAAGTGGAAAAAGTACACTTCTCAATATGATTGGAGGCTTGGACAAACCAACATCAGGAAATATATATTTTAAAGGCATTGATATATCAAATAAAGATATGAACAGAATGGCTAGATTTAGAAACAGCTCAATAGGCTTTATATTCCAGTTTCATTATTTACTTCCAGAGTTCAGTGTATTAGAAAATGTTTTAATTCCCACTTGGATAGAATCAGGATATGACAATTATGATAAAAAACAAGAAGCACTAGATATATTAGAGTATGTGGGACTTAAAGATTATGTAAATAGAAGGTCTTCAGATCTCTCAGGAGGGCAACAACAAAGAGTAGCCATAGCTAGAGCCCTTATAAATAGAAGTGATATAATTTTGGCTGATGAGCCCACTGGAAATTTAGATTCTGAATCTAGTAAACAGATATATAAACTTTTAAGAGAAATAAATGAAAAATATAAAACAACATTTATAATAGTCACTCATGATTCAAGAATTTCAAGTATGTGTGACAGAGTAATAGAAATAATGGATGGGAAAATAATAAAAGATATAAACGGATAAAATATTGTATCTCTTTTTAGAAAAAAAAGTACTTTAAAAAAACATTTTTTTTGATTTAATAATAAGTTTATGCTATAATTTAATCGTAAACTTATTATAAATACGTTTTAAAAATGAAAATTAGGGGACGAAATGAACGAAAAGAGAAACAAAATGAAAAAAATAATAACAATAACTCTTTTACTTGCTTCAGTAGGAGTTTTAAATAAAGAATTCAATAATTTTAAAGAAAAATATACTGTAAATATTGCTCAATCAGAATATAATCACGAAGAAGCTTTAGCAGTAGAAACAGAGACTTTAACAACAGAGGATATGGAGTCACTTTTTGCTGAACATGATGAAATAGAAACAATTCCTAAAAAGACAATAGAAAATATTCACTACACTGTAAAAAAAGGAGACACTATTTCAGCTTTGGCTAAAACATATAATGTTGATACCGATTATTTGATAGCTAATAATATGGAATTAGATTTAAATATTTTAAGAGAAGGAAGAGAAATAAAAATACCTTCTGATAAAGGATTTTTCTATAAAATAGAAGAAGTAGATTCTTTCTCTACTTTAGAAAAAAAGTTTAACATCAATAAAGATATTGTGCAAGAGGATAATGCTTTAGAAACTCTAATTCCTGGAGAAATAGTTTTTTTAAGAGAACCTCAACTGGCAACAAATTTTAAAGCTAAAATAACGACATTTAAAAAAATAATTGAGAAAAAAAACCTTCAAAAGCTAGCAGCTTCAAAAAAGTTTTATAACCCTCTTAATAAAGTGATAATAACTAGTTCTTTTGGAAGTAGAGTTCATCCTGTTTTAAAAAAAGTTATTACTCACAAAGCAGTAGATTTAAAAGCAGCTATCGGAACAAAAGTTCTTGCAGCTAAAGGTGGTGTTGTTAAATTTGCTGGATACTCAGGTAATTATGGTTACCTTGTTGTAATCACCCATAAAAATGGTTTTGAAACTAGATATGCTCATTT
>JBOFFH010000107.1:0-2685 GCA_051648485.1 Fusobacteriaceae bacterium | reverse complement strand
ACGCAGTAGTCACTTACATAAAGTGGAGCAAAAACAACTATTCTATTTCCGTAGATTGACTTTTTCAACTCTCCAGCAATTTTATAAAGTCTTTTTTTTTGCTCTTGATCTTTGATTTCTAATAGTGAAGCTACCTCTTTATGAGTTAAGCCTTCTCTATTTTCTGCTGCATTTAAAATTCTTTCAATTTCTTTATAGTTTGTATCTTTAGCTTCAGTCAATAAATTTTCAATATATTCTTGGTTTATAAAGTTTATTTTCTTTTCCATCTTACGTTATCTCCTCTTTTCAATATTGGTTCGAAACCTGCTTCTGTAACACTTTTTTCAATTTTTATTTTTTCCTGTGCTGATTCGTTGCCTAGAAAAACCTTTCCTTTGTATAAAGAATATTTCTCTCTACACTCCATAGGTGATAAATTTGGCATAATTACATTAGCTCCCGCTCTAAATCCCTTTTCTCTGCCTTCAGGATCTATTGTTCCTAGTGCTGTTGTTGCTGGGAGTAAGACATCTGGTAATAGTAATCTTATTACAGCTAAAAGTGTAATTGTATCAGTAGCAGTTCCACCAATCTCATCTTTTAAGGGTGTATCTTCGTGTGGAATGAACGGTCCTATTCCTACCATATGAGGATTTAATTCTTTCAGAAAAATTAAATCTTCTTTATAATCAGATAGCTTTAAACCAGGTAATCCTATTAAAAATCCACTTCCTACTTGATATCCAATATCTCTAAGTGATTTTAGACATTTTATTCTGTTTTGAAGAGACATTTTAGGATGTAACTCAGTGTATAACTCTTCATTCATTGTTTCGTGTCTTAAAAGATATCTATCAGCTCCAGCTTTATATAATCTTTTAAAAGAATCTTCGGATCTCTCTCCTAAAGAAAGTGTGATAGCTATATCAGGATATTGATTTTTAAGAGTTACTAAAATCTCTTCTAAAATCTCATCACTAAAATAGCTATCTTCTCCTCCTTGAAAAACAAATGTTCTATATCCTAAAGAATAGCCAGTATGGCAACACTCTAAAATCTCTTCTTTTGATAATCGATATCTTTTAGCTTTTTTATTTGAAGCTCTTATTCCACAATAAAAGCAATCATATTTACAAATGTTTGAAATTTCTATCAAGCCTCTAAAGAATACTGTTTTTCCATAATGTTTTTGCCTAACTTCATAGGCTTTATCTATTAAATAATTTCTATCTTCATGAGTTAGATTGTTTAATAACATCTCTAATTCATTTTTATTTAAATTGCTTGTATTATATAATTTATCAATTAATCTTTTCATTTTAAACCTCCAAAAGTACATAATATTATAATTATATACTTTTTTCATCTTAAAAAACAAGATATATTTGTTTTTATTTATAGTACATTTATTTTACTTAATTATTTAACATTATAATTTGCTCTGTATTCCATTTCACTCCAGTTAATTCTTACAGCTACTTTTGCTTCAGGATTTAATTCGACACCTTTTAACATAAGTTCTTTGAATGTTTTGTACCCAGCCATATCCATAAGATGTCCTCCGTGAAGGTACTTAGGAGATCCATTTAGTACATGAGCAGAGAAAGATTCCCAATTCTTAAGAATAGCTAATAAAACTTCTTCTGTTACAAAGTCTACAAAGACTTTTCCTACTCTAGGAGATTTTTTACTTGTTCTACCTCCAATTAATACTCTGTAGAAAACATCTTTAGTACGAGTAAATGCTCTAGTTGGACAAGCTTCAATACACTCTCCACATCCAATGCAAAGATTTTCATTTCTTGTAATAACACCATTTTTAAAAGTTAAAGCATCTGTTGAATGATGTTTACAAGCTCTTAAACAAGCCTCACAACCAACACATCTGCTTGCATCATACTGGGGAATAGTAATTCCTAAAATTCCAAAGTCAGTCATGTGAGCTTTAACACAGTCATTAGGGCATCCTGCTATAGCTGTTTTTATATGGTAATTACTTGGGAATATTATTTTTTCAATTTTATTAGCTAGTGCTGGAACTTTGGCATTCGCTTTGATACAATGATCTGCACCTACGCAACCAACGATATTTCTAGGAGCTAGACAAGGATAACCGCAACTATCAACTTCTAAATCTAGACCACATCTTTCAATTTCAATTGCTCTTATATATTCTTCAACCATTGAATTTACTTTTTCAATATTTTCATATTTTATTCCCATTACATTGAATGTTTGTCTTGGACCAAAATGAAAATTACCATTTCCATATTGAGCGATTTCGTGAACTAGTAAAAGGTGTTTGGCTTCTACTGTTCCACCTGGAGCTCTCATTTGAAACATAAATTCTCCTGGAACTTTAGATTGTCTAAAACAATTTTTACGTAATTTATTGATATCTATATCTTGCATATTTTTTGTCATATTAGTCCTCACTTCTTCCAAATTCTTTGTAGATATTATTTAATTCTTCAGTAAATTTGTTAACTGTAGCTGCAAAACTTATGTTTTTTGGACAGACGTCTACACATCTACCACATCCTACACAAATTTGTTCTTTAGATTGCTTTAATTTAGGTCTATAGAATTTATCTAAAACTCTTTGAACAACTCTTTTAGGAACAATTTGAGATAGTGTTTCGTTCTCCAATGCTTTTGATTTTACTAATTGGCATCCATTCCAAATTCTTTTTTCTATTGTTA
>JBOFFH010000106.1:0-1532 GCA_051648485.1 Fusobacteriaceae bacterium | reverse complement strand
TATTAGAGAAGTTGATAGAAAAACAGAAAGAAAAACCACAAGAAAAAATTATAATGTCTCTTATGAGAAAAGGTTTTGAATATAAAATAATAAAAATGATTTTAGATGGGAGAAAATAATGTTTGGTTTAGTGTGGGTTTTCCTAGTGGGATTGATTAGTTTTACATATATAACTGTTATTTATTTTGGAAAATTAAAAACGATGGAAGAGTATGAAAGAATTAAATATGGAAGAATGAAATTAAAATTTTTTTCAAAAATTGTTCTTAAAAGTATAGGTGTAAAATTAAAAGTAACGTATGAGGATAAAAAATATTTTCAAGAAGTTTTAAAAGATAGTAAGATAGTTTTCATTTGTAATCATACAAGTAATTTTGATATTCCTGTTTTGATGGAAGGTTTAGGAACAGATATAGGTTTTATTGCCAAGCAAGAAATGGAAAATTGGTTTTTTTATGGAAAATGGATGAAAATGAGTGGTTCCGTTTTTCTTAATAGAAAAAATTCTCGTGAAGGAATTAAAGGAATAAAAAAAGCTGTAGAACTTGTAAAAAAAGGCCACCCAATGATTATTTTTCCTCAAGGACAACGAAAAGATAATTTCATAGAAAATGAATTTAAAAAAGGAAGTTTTAAATTAGTTTCAGATGTTGGAGAAGTTGTTGTTCCTCTTGTTTTAAAAGGTGTAAACAATATTCAGAAAGCTAAAGGAAAAAAAGTATATTTTATGAAAGAAGTTGAACTTGTAATTTGTTCACCCATAGATACAAGAAAACTTTCTGAAGAGGAAAAGAAAAATCTTAATATTATAGTTGAAAATAAAATAAGAGAGATTTACAATTCGTAAATTTTTTTAATTTAGGAGAGAAAATGATTATTTTAGGAATTGAAACATCTTGTGATGAAACCTCAATAGCAGTATTAAAAGATGGTAAAGAAATTTTATCTAATAAAATATCTTCTCAAATAGAGATACATAAAGAGTTTGGTGGAGTTGTTCCTGAGATAGCCTCAAGACATCACATAAAAAATATAGCAGCAATATTAGAAGAAGCATTAGAAGAAGCAAAAATAACGATGGAAGAAGTAGATTATATAGCTGTAACTTATGCTCCAGGTTTAATAGGAGCTCTTTTAGTAGGAGTTTCTTTTGCTAAAGGATTAGCTTATGCAAATAATATTCCAATAATTCCGGTTCACCATATAAAAGCTCATATATATGCGAATTTTATTGAAAATGAAGTGAAGCTTCCGACAATTGCACTAGTTGTTTCAGGAGGGCATACAAATATAATAAAAGTTGATGAAATGCATCAATTTGAAAATTTGGGTGGAACCTTGGATGACGCAGTAGGAGAAACTTATGATAAAGTGGCAAGAGTTTTAGGAGTAGGTTATCCTGGAGGTCCTGTTCTAGATAAGATGTCTTATTTGGGGAATAAGAATTTTTTAAAAATTCCAGAACCAAAAGTAGAAGCTTATGATTTTAGTTTTTCTGGAATAAAAACTTCAGTTATAAATTTTGTTAATAA
>JBOFFH010000105.1:0-3191 GCA_051648485.1 Fusobacteriaceae bacterium | reverse complement strand
GTGAATTTTTAGATTTACAACCACCACAAGATATATGGGAGGCTACAAATAATTTATTGATTTTTTACAACCATGTACCTTCAATTACTTCTTTTCCTGTTTTTCTTGGAAACTTAGATACTCTTTTTGAACCTTTTATTCAAGATGAAAAAGAATCTTATAAGGCTATTAGTTTGTTTCTTAAACATGTAGAGAGAGTTTTTACAGATTCGTTTGTACATGCTAATATTGGTCCTTATGAAACTAAAGCTGGAAGAATTTTGCTGGAAGTTATGAATGAATTGAACTCTGATATCCCTAATTTGACTTTAAAATATGATAAAGATAAAACTTCTAAAGAGTTTACTGAGCTTTGTTTAAGAAATGCAATGAATGGTTCAAAACCAAGTTTTGCCAGTCACAAGACTTTTACTGAAGATTTTGGAACAGAAAGATATGCCATAGCAAGTTGCTACAACGGACTACTTATAGGAGGTGGAGGTCATACTTTAGTAAGACTTGTACTTTCTAGATTGGCCGAAGATTCTGTGAGCAAAGAGGAGTTTTTAGAAAACAAAGTTCCTTATGGGGTGAAAAAAATGTTGGGTTATATGGATGAAAGAATAAGATTTTTAACTGAAGAAACTACTTTTTTCAAAACTAATTTCTTGGTTAAAGAAGAATTTATAAAAGAAGAACTTTTTAAAGGTATGTTTGGTGTCGTTGGTTTGGCTGAAGCTGTAAATCATATGTTTGGTTTAGAAAATAATAAAGATAGATTTGGTCACTCAGAAGCAGCTGATGAATTTGGATTGGCTATAATTAAAAAAATTAGTGAAATTGTTGAAGCACATGGAGACCACATTATTCTTCATTCTCAAGTAGGAATAGATACAGATACAGGAATATCTCCAGGATGTAGAATTCCAGTAGGAGATGAACCTGAAATTTTCAAGCATTTAATCCAGTCAGCTCCTTTCCATAAGTATTTTAAAAGTGGTATAGGTGATATTTTTGTATTTGAAGAAACATATAAAAATAATCTTCTAGCTCTTCAGAATATTGTGGATGGAGCATTTAAATCTGGAATGAGATATATTTCACTTTATGGCTCTGATTGTGATGTAGTGAGAGTTACAGGATATCTTGTTAAAAAATCTCAAGTTCAAAAATTAGAAAAAGGTGAAGTTGTAAAAAATAACTCTACAGTTTTTGGAATGGGAGCCAAAAATGGTGCCAAAGCTTTTGAAAGAAAACTGAGAGTGTAATATGGCAGTTGTTAATAAAATTATAAAATTTTCTTGTATAGATGGACCTGGAAATAGAATGGTAATATTTTTTCAAGGTTGCAACTACAGATGTACTTATTGTCACAATCCAGAAACTATAAATCACTGTATAAATTGTGGAATTTGTACAAAAAGTTGTATGAGTTCTGCCATTACCTTTAAAAACAATAAGATTTTATGGTCAGAAGAAAGATGTACTCAGTGTGACAGATGTATAAGTGTCTGTCCACACCTTTCTACACCTAAAACTAAGAATTACTCTGTGGATGAACTCATGTCGGAAATAAGGGGTGTAGCTTTTTTTATAGAGGGAATAACTGTAAGTGGAGGAGAAGCAACGTTAAACATTGATTTTATTACTGAGCTTTTTAAAAAAGTAAAAAATGAATTTGATTTAACTTGTTTTGTAGATACAAACGGAGGTTTAGATCTGTCTCTAGCTCCAGAATTTGTAGATATTACAGATAAATTCATGCTAGATGTTAAAAGTATGGATAGTGAAGAGCATATTTTGATCACGGGTTCTGACAATTTGACAGTCATTAAAAATTTAAATTTTTTACTGAATATTGATAAAATTCATGAAATAAGAACCGTAGTGGCTCCAAATATGGAAAACGAGAAAACTGTTTCTGCTGTGGAAAAAATAATAGATGGAAGATGTAACTATAAATTGAACTATTATAGAGAAAATGGTGTGAGAGAAGAGGGACTTGAATTTCATAGAAAATAGGGTTAGTCCAAAAGTCATTTTTTCTACTTTTGGACTAACCCTTTAATTTTTTTAATTCAGAAATTTTTTAGCTTCGACAAATCTTTGTCCAGCTGTAAAAGTGACTCCTAAAAAAAATACTATTGCAAGAATATTCAAATAATTTATAAAAATAAGCATAAGTGAAAGAAGAATAAAAGCTTCTGTTCTTTCTACAACTCCAGATTGATAATAAAAAGATTTTTCACTTTTTTTATTACTCATAATTCCAGTTGTTAAGAAAACTGTCATAGAAATGATGATAGAACATGTTAAAAGTAGCATCCAAACCATAGAATCTTTGTGACTGAGTGCTAAACCTAAAATTACAGAAATTTCAACAATTCTATCAAAAGTTATATCCATAACTGTACCAAAAGGAGTCGAACCTTTTTTTCTTGCAATAGTTCCATCTACTACATCTAAAATTCCAGAGATCCAAAGAACTATTACAGCTAAAATATTTAATCCTAAATAAGCTAAAATTCCACTTGAACATCCAACTATTAATGCAATAGTTGTAACTTCGTTAGCACTATATTTGTGCTCGATAAAAAAATCTCCAATTTTTTCAATTATGGGCTGAATAAATTTACGTGAATGTGTATCTAACATGTTTCCTCCTATAAAATTAGTTCATTTGGAAGTATAACAATTTTTATTGTTTTTTTCAATTAAATAAGTTTATTGATAATGTTTAAAAAATATTGAGGTGGTGAATAATGAAGAAAGTTTTGAAAATATTATTAAGTATTTTAATCATTTTGATACTTGGAATTTCACTCATGAAAACAGGTGCTATCGAGTATTTAAAAGATAGGCAAAAATTAGAAACTCTTATATTGAGTTTAGGGATTTGGGGTCCACTAGTTTATATTTTGATTTATGTTTTTGTAACACTAACTTGTCTAACTACTTTACCAATAACTCTTGTAGGTGGAATAGTATTTGGACCAATTTTGGGAGTTGTTTACACTGTAATAGGAGCTTCATTAGGCTTGGCTTTTTCTTTTTTAATAGCGAGATATGTTGTTAGAAAACCTATTGAAAATAAATTTGGAAATACAGATAATTTCAAAAGAATAAATGAAGGTGTTAAAAATGAAGGGTGGTTTATCCTTGCAACAACAAGATTACTTCCAGTTTTTCCTTTTGGAATTCAAAATTATGTC
>JBOFFH010000104.1:0-3377 GCA_051648485.1 Fusobacteriaceae bacterium | reverse complement strand
AATAATTCTTTTTTAGGTTTTTCTTCATTTTCTATGAGAGTGTAGAAGTCACTAGTTTCAAAATTGAATTCAGAAATGTAGTCCCAATATACATTATCATATTTACGAAATTTGCTAGCATTTTTTATTAATTTTTCAGCAAATAAGTTATCTTTTTCAATATATTGTTTTGTAAGCCAATTTCCATCTCCACTTTTAGTTTCTTGAATTCCGTTAAAATAATAAATTTTATCTCTAGCTCTACCTATTCCAAAAGAAAGAATAGCATCTTTTAAGTTAATATCCTTATAAAAAAATATCTCTTTCCCACCGTTAAACTCCCTAAAATCTATATAATCATATTCATCATTAATTTCTAACTCTTCTTTTATTTTTTTTCTAAGATTTTTCCAAAATTCAACTTCAATTTCATTTCTCAATTCTTTAGCTGCTTCATTCATTTCATTAACAATTCTTAAATTTTTACCTCTTCTCAATAAGTCTATAAGCTCCACTTCTTTATCACTCTCCAAGTTATTTGTAATCTTGTTAACAGAATTTAAATATTGCTTTAGATTTTCTCTTAAAATAGGGTAGTTATATGATTTTTCAAGGCATTTTTCTAACCATTCTACTATATTTTCTTTAAACGATATTTGTGAATATCTAGTGTCGAAACCAATACTAAATTCACTAGCTTCTTTTCCTGTTAAAGTCAAATAGTACAAAGTATAATTCACACCATGTTTTTCTTTTAAAAAAGATTCATATCTTTCAAGTTGTTTTTCCTGATCTCCAGCATCTACCTTCATTTCTACTGCAAATCCAGAATTGGAATTCTCAAATTTTATATAAAAATCAATCCTTCCATATTTGGTAGTTCCATATTCCCTATAAATACTATAAGACTCATTTTTAGGAAGTTCTTTCTCTAAAACATTTTTAAAAAATAGAGATAAAAATAGTTTATTTAATGGATTTTTTCCTTGGGGATTAATAAGCTCATAAATAAATTTTGAATGTAATTCTACTTCTTTTTTCTCAAGATCTAAAATTTCAAAGAGATTGAATTTTTCTTTTGATTGGTCTAATATATCGTATTTATTAATAATAACTTCTCCACTCAAAATAAGATTTTCTTTTTCTAGCATTATTTTCCTCCAAATTTATTGTTATAATAAATCTTCTGACTCTTCATGAGTATCATTTTCTTCATAAATGGGTTTAATATTTTTTTCTTTCATCTTTAAACTTTCTCTATATTGAGCTGCTAATGCAAATTTTGTTAATTTGAATTCTCCACAATTTTCTTTAACAAAAGCTTCAACCTCTTCTAAATTTATAGTAAAAAATTCTTTTCTTAAATTGACTAGATTTGTACTTTTATCATTAAATTCTTTATGAATTTTATTTTCCAATCCAGGAGCATCTTTTGAATAGATCATAGCATGAATATCAAATGGGAATGGAACTGAGGCACCACTAAGTTCTTTAACTCTATCTAATGGATCTAATCTTCTTGTCATTCCTATTTTATAAACATTTTCTCCAAATGAACCAATATTAGATATTATGTAAACATGGCCAGATTTAGTTAACTGTGCTTGTGAGATTGCTTTTTCTTTATTCTTACTTGCTTCTTCTAATTGTCTTTCCAATTCTTGAATTTTCAATGCAAATTTAGCTTTTTCTTCTTCAGATTTTGTTTCCATTATTTTTTCATACTCTTTTCTAGCTTGATCCAGTGCTTTTTGATTTCTTTTTTCTTCAGCTTCAGATTCTTTTATTGCTTTTTCATATTCTCTTTTAGCTTTTTCCTCTTCTCTAATTTGTTCACGAATTATTTTTTGTTCTTCTTTTTCTTGTTCTTTATAAAGATATAATTTTACTAATAATTCTAATTCTTTCAATCTTACTTCTAAGTATTTTTCTTCTATTTTAGCATTTCTGAAAGCTACTCCATTGTAATTAACTAAGATATAAGCATCTTTAATTTCTTGCTCTAATTTTCCATAATTATCAAATTTAACTCTTGATAATATGCTTTCAACTTTTCCATTGAAAGCATCTAATACAAATTCACATGCTGTTTTTGATCTAGTTGCTTGTGCATAATCACAAGAAGATGCCATTTCATTAACAATCATTCTTTTGATTAATTCTCTTTCCTCTTTTAATTGTTTTCCAATATCTAAAAAATTATATTCATTTGCTAAATCATCAATTAAAGAATGAGTAGGTTTTAAATAGTTATCTCCATAGCCAACTATTTTATTTTTCATAGCTAAAGCTACAGATTCATAAAAAACAGCATTTTCTTTAATTTGATAGGCTGTTCCAGATATTTCTTTAGCTTTATTTTTAGCATTTTCTTCTACTTCATGAGCTTTTTTTAAAGCTTTATCTATAATTTCTTCTGACTTTTGATTACTCTCTCTAGCTTTTTGTTTAGCATTACTTAAAATAGAAGAACTTTTATTTTGATTTTCTTCTATTATTTTATGACACTGTTCTAGTAATAAATCAGCTTCTTTTTGGGCTTTATCTTTAGTCATTTTCATTTCTTCATAAATTTTTAATTCTTCGATTCTCATTTTAATATTTAGATTTTCTAATTTTAATTTATTGTTTTCATTTTCTGAATCAATTGCTTTTAATAAAGATTCATTTTTTTCACTTTGTAAAAGAGTATTCTTTTTTTCTTTTTTAAAAATCAAAATTAATAATAAAATTAACAGTACTAATAAAATTAAAGTCATTGTGTTCCCCCTGTTTTGATTAGAAAATTTTAAAATAGAAATGGCTATCTTATATAAAAAGTTGTAAAATAAGTCACCACAACCAGCAACTAAAATAAATATCCAACAATGGTTGTAAAGTATTTTAATGAAATAATCAACTCTATAATTTTAGTTTTATCACTTTATTAGTAAAGAAAGCCGGCTAAAATGATACGAGTTTCTTTTTTAGAAACTATCATGAGGTAATTAAGAGGGTTAGGGGTGGTCAAAGGATATTTACTCAATTATAATCCACAAATATTCATTGGTGTAAAACTAGTTATAATTTCAACTACACTAAACACTACAAAGCCAATAAGTAAAAATATTAATATTAAAGTTATTTTGCTCACTTTTTATCAGTCCTCCATTCATTAGAAACTCTTTCCATGTTTGTATCAAACTTTCTCATCTTTTTGTAGAGAAAGCTCTATATTTTTCTTGAGCATACCAAACATGAATTTGATTAATTTTCTAGATTACTCTTCCCACTCCAATTATTTTTTTGATAAAAAGATTATTTACAATTTTTAAATCTGCATGGTTTTCTATTTCCAACTTCACTTACAGCTACAGCTTTAATATTTTTACTTCTTCTTAAAGAGGTACAACTTTTAG
>JBOFFH010000103.1:0-6167 GCA_051648485.1 Fusobacteriaceae bacterium | reverse complement strand
TGAACTCATCGAGTCTTAACTCTTTTGCTAAATCTCTCATAGCATAGGTTGGACGACCAGAAGCTAAAACAAATTTAACCCCTGCTTCTTGTGCTCTAATTATTGCATCTTTATCTTTTTTAGAAATTTTTCCTTCACTGTTCAATAAAGTATCATCTAAATCTGTTACTATCATTTTATACATATTAGTCCCCTTTTATTAGAATTTAATCAATTGTATATCTAATTATAATCTTAAATTAGATATAGTTCAATAGGAAATATGTGATATAATATTTTTAGAAAATAATAACGATTTTAAAGGATTGAAAATTATGAAACTTTTAAATGTACATACTACAAAAATTTATACTTTAATAGTCACAGTATTTAGCTCAATAATCATTACAAGAGCTTTAGGTCCAGCAGGAAGAGGAGAATATAGCTACACTTACAATATTATAATTTTATTAATAACCTTAGGCAATAGTGGACTTTATCAAAGGTTTCCATATTTTTTAAAAGAAAAAAAATGTTCTTTGGAAAATTTAATATTTCTTTCTTCAATTCACTTATTTTTTATGTTTATTTTTATTTCTGGAATTATCTTTTTTTTACAATTAAATTTCTATTATTTTTTAATTTTTTTACTGATTATTTCATATATAACGAATGGTCTTATTTTAATAAAAAATGAAAACTCTCGAAACATTTGGACAATAATGAACTTTACCGTCTACGTATTAATACTTTTTTATCTGTATATGAACAAAAATAAAAATATTAACAACTATTTTTATGCACTGATAATTAAAGAGTTTGTTTTTATTTTGGGGAGTTTTTTTATTTTGAAAAATGAAATTCTAAAAGGAATACCTAATATATTTACAAATAATGCCTTAAAAAAATATTTGAAATTTTTAAAATTTAGTTTACCTCTTATGCTAGGTGAAATTTTAGTTATGCTCAATTTTAAAGCTGATCTTTTTATATTAAAAAATTTATTGAGTTTTGAATCTATTGGCTATTATACTTTAGCACTTACTGTATCTAATCTTACTTTAGGAATACTAGAAGGTTTTAGTGATAAACTTTATTCTCGCCTACATAAGAACTCTGTTAAAAAAGAAATTTTTAAAACGTTAAAACTTAATTTTTTATTAACTTTTTTTATTTACATTACTCTAATTTTTACTGGTAAATTTTTAATTACTAAAATATATGGAGTTGGGTTTTTATATAGTTATAAACTTCTTTTAGTTTTGTTTTTAAGTAATTTTCCTGCTATTATTTTTAAACTTTACTATCCTATTACTTATTTAAAAGAAAAACATTTCAAAGTAAATTTTATTCTTTTTTTAGGTGTTGTATTCAATTTATTTTTAAACTATATTTTAGTTCCAAAATTTGGAATTATAGCTACTTGTTATATTAGTATCATTTCCTATAGTTTCATTGGTTTAGGAGTAAGCTACAAAACGAAAAATCCAAAACTTTAAAAATTTTTAGAATTTTAGAGTTTTTTATTTTCTGATATTTGATTTTTTTATCATAGAATCTATTTTTTCTAAAACATATTCAGGAGTTATGAGTCTATATTTTTCCCAGTGATCCAAATTTTGGTAGTTCGGTGTGATTGATCCAAAATCCTCTGTACTTATGCCAATATGATTTTCATCTTTTGGAATCCACGTATCTCTTCCTCCACCATCTCTCCAAATAGAAAGAGAGGGTGTACCAACTGCTTGAGCTAGATGACGTGGTCCTCCTTCATTCCCTATGAACATATCACAATTTTTCATAAAAGCAGCCAATTCTTTTATAGATTTAGTTTCAATATTTGAAAAAATCCTAGAATTATTTTTTAACATTTTATGAAATTCTTTTACAAACTCTTTTTCTTCAGGGGAATAAAAAAGAACAACTTGAGCTGAATATTTTTTTAAAACTTCTTCTATTATTATTTTCATATTTTCGATTGGATAAATCTTATGTTTTCTTCTACTGTTAATGGCAAATACATAAATAGGTTTTGAAAAATCTATTCCTGAGTTCAACATTTTTTCTCTCAATGTTTTTACCTCTTGCTCTGTCAATCCGACGACCATCTTCTTATCATAAATAATTTTAAAACCTGCCTTTTCTAAAGGTTTTAAAGTTAAAAGTGCTTTGCAACATTCATCGAGAGGAGTTTTGGGTTCAAATATATAACGATTAAAAACTGAACCACGTAAAAATCTTTTTTTTACTCCAACTCTTCCTATCCGATACTTAGATCCCAAAGAAAATAATGTGAAAAATTCACTTTTTGGTGTTCCCATAAGATCAATTATAATATCATATTTTGTTCTTGTAATTTCATAAACTCTCTTCAAATATAACAAAGGATTTTTAGCTTCATTTTTGCTTATTTCAATAATGTTGTCTATGTACGGATGGCCTTTAAAAAGTGGAGCCACATAGTCATACAACACATAATCTACTTGGGCATCTGGAAAACTCTTTTTTAAAGAGTTGCAAATAACAGAAGATAATATTGCATCCCCTATTTGTTTAAACCTAATCACTAATACTTTCATATTTCCCCCAACTTTTATACTATTAACATTTTATATGCTTAATCTAAATTTATTATACCATATGTAAAAAAAAAGAAAAAGATAAGAAATAATTCTAATCTTTTTCATGAGAAATTATGTTTTATTTTTGACTAGGACACTTTCCTTTTATAGGGCATCCACCTTTTTCACCAGAGCAACCACAACCTTTTTTACCTGTCATTGTTTGATACAATGAACGGAAACAAAAGAATGCTACAATACCTAAAACTCCTATTATCAATATTGTTTTCATATGAATAACCTTCCTATTTGAAATATTAAAGTTGAAACTATATAAGGTACAACTAACATTACCATTATTACAAACCCCATAAATTTAGCTCCAAACTCTTGCTTGATTGCACTTAAAGTTACTACACAAGGAATAACCAAAAGTATAAATGCCATAAATGAATAAGCTTTGAGTGGTCCTAGTGGATCATTTGGCCAAAGTGTAGCTGTTGCTGCCACTATTCCTTTTGTTTGCCCTTCTAACTCCTCACTGTCTGGAGCTGCAAAAATATTTAAAAAGTTAAAACTAAAAGTTTCCACTGCTGAATCTTTTATTGCTACCACTAAAGATAATCCTTGTTCACTTATATCCTCTACAAAAGTTGTTTCTTCAGCATCTGTGTTCTCGTCTCCTTCTACTGAAAGGACTTGAGCCATAAATCCAACCACTATTTCTTTTGCTGCTATACTTGGAATAATAGCTGCTACTGTTTCCCATCTATCTGCAAAGCCTGTAGGTTTTAAAATTGGTGCTAAAATCTGACCTGATTTAGCCATGTATGACTCTGTAGTATTTCCATGGTTAGGAAAATATGTCAATGCCCAAAGCAACATAAGTATAGCCATTATTGTTGTACTGGCTTTTTTCATATACTCTCCAGTACGTTCTAAAGTTGAATTGATTATCATTTTCCAGCTTGGAATACGATAAGGAGGAAGCTCCATTATCAATGCTTTTTCCTCAGCTTTAAAGCCCTCAAATCTTTTCAAGAAAAAACCAGTTGAAATTGCTACAACTATCCCTAGTAAATAAAGACTCATAATTACAAATCCGGCTTGTGCTCCAAAGAAAGCAGCCGTAAACAACCCATAAACAGGTAATCTTGCTCCACAAGACATAAATGGTGCCATTACTGCTGTAAGTTTACGTGATTTTTCATCTTCTAAAGTACGAGTTGCATAGATTGCTGGCACTGAACATCCAAATCCTATTATCATAGGAACAAAAGCTTTACCATTCAACCCCATACTTCTCATGATTTTGTCCATTAAAAATGCCACACGTGACATATATCCACTTTCTTCTAATATTGCTAAAAAGAAATATAAAAACAGCATAAGAGGTACAAAAACTACAATTCCTCCAACTCCACCTATTATTCCATCTGCAACTAATGAAGTCAACCAATCCGGTGTTCCTTCTAAAAGAACAGCTGCATATTTTGCTATAAAATTATTTATAAATCCATCTACCCAGTCAATCAATGGAGCACTTCCATTGAATACAACAGTCATAAGTCCAGCCATTATCATAAAAAATATTGGCAAACCTAAAACTTTATTCAACAATATTTTGTCCACTTTATCTGTAAATTCCAAACGTGAATTCATAGATATATCCAAAGTTTGATTAGTTATTCCATGGATAAACCCATGACGCTTCTCGGCAAAAACTGTCGCAACATCTTCATCATATCTGCTTTCTATTTTTTTTATTACTTCATTGAATTCACTAGACAAATCTATTTTGTAATCCAATAATATCTTTTCTAAAAAATAGCTATCTCTTTCTAAAATTTTAATAGCTGCAAAATCCAGTGAATAAACTTTTAATATCTCACTATATTTAGAATCAACTAAGATATCATTTTTTACTTTTTTTATTTTTTCATTTAAAATAGATTCAAAATCTAGTTTATGAGAAATTTTACCACCATTTTTTTTAGCTATTTTTATAGCCTTGTCCATAAGTTCTTTTAACCCTTGCTCTTTCAGTGCTGAAGTTGTCACAATATCCAATTCCATAAGTTCACTGAATTTTTTTATATCTAACTTATGTTCTAATTTTTCAAATTCATCAAAAAAATTAAAAGCTAGTACCATAGGTTTATTTAATTCTTTTAAAATCTGAGTTAAATAGAGATTTCTCGCTATATTTGTAGAATCAATTACATTTATTATTATGTCTGGATTTTCAAAAATTATATAGTCTCTTGTAACTTTTTCCTCTAAAGTATAAGGAGACAAACTGTAAACTCCTGGTAAATCTATTAAATTTATCTCTTCTCCATTATATTCGAAAAAGGCTTCCTTTTTTTCCACTGTTACTCCAGGCCAATTTCCAACTTTAAGTTTAGAACCTGCTATGGCATTTATAAGGGCGCTTTTCCCAACATTTGGGTTTCCTGCAAAAGCTATTTTTATCATGGTTTTCCCCTTTTTATTTTTTTATTTTTTTTCTATTTTTTCTATCTCTATTTTTTCAGCATCAATTTTTCTAATCGCTATGCTGTTATTATTTATACGAAACTCTTGTGGATCGCCTAAAGGAGCATTTCTTTTCAATGTTATTTTAGATCCAGTTCCTATCCCCATATCTATTAAACGTTTTTTAAACTCACTCACTGCCTCTATTTTTAATATTTTTCCACTTTCTCCACGATTTAGCTCACTTAACTTCATATTCACACCTCTAAACTTTATTTTTAATAATATTTTGATAATCAAATCTTTTTATTTAATTTTACTCTCTTAGTCAAGAATTGTCAAGCAAAATAATTGTATGCATAAAAAAATGGAGATCCAATCTCCATTCAATAAAATATTATTTCAACATAGGTTTAATACTATTTAACACTATACTACGAACATTTCCATCTTCTTTAGCCAAGTCTTTCACTAAATTTTTAACTCTCAATCTTTTTGAATCCTCTTTTGTTTCAAAAGGGCAAATAGATTTTAAAACTGGCAAATTTAGTTTTTTTACATATCTTATAATATCTGATTCTTCTACATAAGCCAAAGGTCTTATTACGGTGATATTGTGATCTGACATATAGCTTGGTCTCATCATATGAAGATTTCCTTGATACAGACTATTCATTAAAAAAGTTTCTATTATATCATCTTTATGATGTCCTAAAACTAATTTATTCAAATTTTGGTCATTTAGAGTTGTATAAAGTATTCCACGACGGATACGTCCACAAAGGAAACAAGGATTTTTAACCTCTTCCTCTCCAAAAAGGATATCTATCAATTTAGTTTTTATAATTTGTAATTCTAAGCCTAATTTTTTACAGTATGCCACTATTTTATCCGTGCTTGCCGCATCCTCTTCAGGGTGAATATGGATAGGATGAATTTCAAAATTAACTTTACTAATTTTTTGAATTCTTACCAGTGTATTAAGAACTGTTAGACTATCTTTTCCACCCGAAACTCCAACCGCGATTCTATCTCCTTCTTCTACCATATTATATTCATGCATAGCTTGTCCTACTGGACTAAAAATAGATTTGCTGAATCCTTCATTTTCTATGTAAGCAAGTATTTCATTTTCTCTTAAATGCTCCA
>JBOFFH010000102.1:0-5125 GCA_051648485.1 Fusobacteriaceae bacterium | reverse complement strand
TATTAGTTAAAATATCACTGAAATCCATTCCATTATTTGTTTTGAGTATTACGCTATATCTTTTATAAACTTCAGCTATTATTTTAGCATTTGTTTGAAAACTATTCAATTTTAGATACTCTTCATGAGTTATAGAGTTCTCTTTAAGTTTAGATATTACTGAAGCTAAATATGAATCACCAAGTTTTTTATCCATTACCACTAACTCTTTCAATATGCCTCTTATCACTCTTTTTTGATCATCACTATCAAAAATGGTGAAATTGCTGTCATATCCTATTTTATCTGCATAAATTCTTAGAACTCTTATTCCAAAAGAATGAAAAGTTGAAACAGTTGCTTTTCTTCCATCTTCACCTATAAGTCTTTCTACTCTTTCTTTCATCTCTTTTGCTGCTTTATTTGTAAAGGTAACTGCAAGTATTTTATATGGAGATATTCCACACTCCAGCACCATATGGGCTATTCTATAAGTTATTGTTCTAGTTTTTCCTGAACCTGCTCCCGCTAGAATTAGCACTGGACCATTTATGGCTGCTGCTGCTTCTCTTTGAGGAGTGTTCAATCCATTTAATATGCTCATAGTCACTTCCTTTTCTATATTTTATTATTGAATTATATCATAAAATACTTATCTGGGCAAATTTAAACAAAAAATAAAAAAGCCGCAAAGTCGGCTATACCCGTATTTAACGACTTAGTGCTGCTTCCTTCCGAATCTGACACGGTTCATCATAAATACGCCATAGCTTTCTTCAACGGCTCAAATATTTTAACATTTTTTTTCATCTAAGTCAATATTTATATTACTCTTCTGTTTTAGTAAATGTTTTTGAAAAATGAGCTGAAACATTTACTAAAACATAATAAGCAGTAAAAATAAATAAACTATACTTTAAAGTTACTATAATTAAAATAAAAAATGGTAACATAAACTTTTTAGGAATAAAATTAAAAACTTTATCAGGAGTTTTGAATGGTATAGTACTTACCATAAGTACAGCAGATAAAAGAGCTATAAATACAAAAACTTCATATGAAAAAATATTTAAATTTCCTAAAAAATTATTTTCCTGAAGAGATGCTGTCAGCAAATAGTATGAAACAACTAAAGAAGCTCCACAAGGAATAGGCATTCCACTAAAATCATCTTTTTCAGATGAAGCAGTTGTCATTATATTGAATTTAACCAATCTTATAACTCCAAAAAGTGCGTATACAAATGAAATTGGAACTATAAAATGACTAAACGAAGAACTGTTACTTAAAATTGAAAATATAAGAATACTTGGTGCTAAACCAAAAGAAATAGCATCACAAAAAGAGTCGAACTCTTTTCCAAATTCACTAAAAGCATCAAATTTACGAGCTGCTTTTCCATCTAGAGCATCAAAAACCATAGCAAATATAATAAACCAGACAGCTCCTGTATAATTTCCTTTTATAGATGCTGTGATACTTAAATAACCCAAAAGCATATTTCCCGCAGTAATAGCATTAGGTGCAAGATATTTTTTTTCTATCATCTCAAACTCCTTTCAACCCCAAAATTTTATTTAATGTACTAATCTTATCATAGTTCATATCTAAAAGCAATAATCTGTTATTCAGTTTCGGACATTTTGAATTTTTGAACTATATCAATTTTTAAATATATATTATTTATTTCACCATTATTTTTTTTCAAATATTGGTGGCATTCATCTCTAACCAACTTTATTGTTTTTACATCATGTACTATATCTATAAATTTTAAATCTGTTACCCCACTTTGACGAGTTCCGAAAATTTCTCCAGGTTTACGAAGTTTTAAGTCCTCTTCAGCTATATAAAAACCATCATTGCTCGCTTCCATGATTTTCATTCTAGCAACAGAAGTTTCATTTTCAGATTTTGAGATTAAAAAACAATAAGACTGATGCTCACCTCTTCCAACTCTTCCACGAAGTTGATGTAGTGAAGAAAGTCCAAATCTTTCGGCATCAGATATTGTCATAATAGAAGCATTAGTGACATTCACACCAACCTCTATAACTGTGGTAGAGATAATTATATCCAATTCATGATTTTTAAATCTATGCATAACTTCATCTTTTTCCTGAGTTTTCATTTTTCCATGCAGTATTCCAATTCGGTAATCTGGGAGATATTTCAACACCTCTTCATGTAGTTCATATACAGATTTTAAATTAGATTTTTCACTTTCATCTATAAGTGGAGCTATAAAATAAGCTTGTCTCGTCTCTTTTAGTTTTTTATCTATAAATCCGTACATTTTTTCAATATCTATATGGTCAGAGATATGTTTTGTTTTTATAGCTTTTCTTCCAGGAGGAAGTTCATCTATTATAGAAACATCTAAATCTCCATAAATACTGAGAGCCAAAGAACGTGGAATAGGTGTGGCACTCATAACTATAACATTGGCCAAAACTCCTTTATCCCTTATAGCTTTTCTTTGCTCTACTCCAAATCTGTGCTGTTCATCTATTACTATAAGACCTAATTTTTTAAACTCTACATTTTCTTGAATAACAGCATGAGTTGCAACTACAACATCCGTCTTTCCACTTTTGATTCTTTCGAGCATCTCCAACTTCTTTTTTTTGGTAAGACTTCCTGTAAGAAGCTCCATCTTTATTCCTAGCTTTTCGAATTCTTGGGAGTTATTGATAAAATGCTGTGTTGCTAAAATTTCAGTTGGAGCCATAATAACACCTTGATAACCATTTTCTACCATGTACAGCAGCAGTACCATAGAAACTATTGTTTTACCACTTCCCACATCTCCTTGAATCAAACGATTAACTATTTTCCCTGATGACAATTCTTTATAAACCTCTGTTATAACTTTTTTCTGGGCTTTTGTCAGTTCAAACTTGAGTCCTTCTAAAAAAATTTTCACAAAATCTTTTTTATCTTCCATTTGGTACAATGAATGATTTTTTATATCTGTGGAATATCTAGAGCTCAAAATACCCATCTCTAAAATTAGAAGTTCCTCAATAGCTAATCTTCTTTTAGCTTCTTCTAAAACTCTTTCATTTTTTGGAAAATGAATGTTATAAAGAGTTTTTTTTCGGTCCATTATTTTGTATTTTCTAATCAGTTCCTCTGGAATATTCTCCATAAAAAAATCAGAGTACTCAATGTAGAATTTTTTTATAAACTTTCTCAACACATTTTGATCTATATCTTTAGTGGTACTATAAATTGGAAGTATTTCTCCCTCAGACATAAACTTTTGAGATGTTAGGAGTTTATACTCTGGATTTGTCATCTGCCAACCATAACCTCTTTTAGCTGTTCCAATAAAATAGTATTCGCTTCCTAACTTTAAAGATTTCGCCACATAAGGGGCACTGAACCAAGTTAATTCTAAAACTCCTGTTTTATCTGCCACTCTAGCTTTTACTATTTTTTTATTTGAAAACGTGGCTTGTGAATCTATTTTGAGTACAGTTGCTTTCAACACTACGTATTCATTTTCTGAAAGCTCTGAAATTGCTTTTATATTAGTTCTATTGTCATATCCTCTAGGAAAATATGTCAACAATTCATAAACTGATTTTATTCCTAGTTTTTTGAGTTTTTTCATTTCTTTCAACTCTTTTTCTGATAGTTTAGGAAGGACTATTTCTGAAAAAGGTAGATACAAAACAGAATAATTTTTATCCATAATAATATCACTCACTTTCAATAACATTTTTCAAAAAATAAATGAGAGAGAAATTAATTTTTGAATAATTTCTCTCACTTTTATTTTTTTTACATTTGCTCTAAAATTTCATCTGGAATTTCAAAGTTTGCATAAACTTCTTGCACATCATCTAAATCATCTAAAGTATCAAATAGCAGCATTATTTTTTTAGCTGTTTCTAAATCCGTTATCTCTACCTTGTTATCAGGTATCATTGTGATTTCAGCTTCTTCATACTTATAATTTTTCTGAGTCAAGTTGGCTAAAACTGTTGAGAAATCTTCAAATTCAGTGAAAATTTCAAAAACTCCATCTTCCTCTTTGATATCTTCTGCTCCAGCTTCTAAAACATCCATCATAACCTCATCAAAATCCATTCCAGCTGATGGTATTGTTATAAATCCTTTTTTCTTAAACATCCAAGATACGGCTCCATCAGTTCCTAGGTTTCCACCTTTTTTAGAGAAACCTGCACGAACTTCTCCTGCTGTTCTATTTTTATTATCTGTTACTGAATCTACTATAAAAGCTGTTCCCTCAGGCCCATATCCTTCATATCTAATTTCAAAAAGTTCTCCTCCATCCAACTCTCCAGTACCTTTTTTAATAGCACGATCTAAGTTATCTTTAGGCATATTTGAAGCTTTAGCTTTATCTACTGCCAGTCTAAGTCTTGGGTTGAAATTCACATCTCCCCCACCCTCTTTAGCTGCCATAGTTATCTCTTTTCCTAATTTTGTGAAGACTTTTCCTCTTTTTTTATCTTGAGCACCTTTTCTGTGCTTAATATTGCTCCATTTACTGTGTCCAGCCATTTTCAATACCCCCGATTACATATTAAATTTAATTTTTGCTTCTTCAACTATGTTATTAATAAATTCTTCTAATGAGAATGAAGCTTGATCTTGAGAACCAATTCTTCTAACGTTTACTGTTTCTGTCGTAACTTCATTTTTACCAATTATCAATTGAACAGGAATTTTGTATTTTCCATTTGCCTCACGAATTTTGTACCCAATAGATTCACCTCTTGAATCTAATTCAGCACGAATTCCAGCATCTTTCAATTTTTGTAAAATTGTTTCGGCATATTCGACTACATCAGCATTGATAGTTAAAATTTTAACTTGAGTAGGTGCAAGCCAAGTAGGGAAAGCTCCTGCATAGTGCTCCATAAGTATTCCCATAAATCTTTCTATTGAACCATAAACAACTCTATGTATCATAACTGGTCTATGCTTTTCTCCATCTTCTCCAACATAAGTTAAATCAAAACGCTCAGGTAAGTTGAAATCTAACTGAATAGTTCCACACTGCCAAGTTCTTCCTATAGCATCTTTAATTTTAAAATCTAGTTTTGGACCATAAAAAGCTCCATCCCCAGGATTTATCTTATAATCTCTACCCATAGCTTTTAAAGCTCCT
>JBOFFH010000101.1:0-9179 GCA_051648485.1 Fusobacteriaceae bacterium | reverse complement strand
CTTTGACATCTATTTTTGGATTATTAATATATACTTGTTTTTTAAAAGGTGCAAAATCAAGCTTACCTAGCTTAGAGGGAACAGTTTCCTCTAAAGAACTAACTAAAGAAGATTTGTTGATCCATCCCATAAGAATTTTATTATCTTTTTGATACTGTATTTTAGAAAATTCTATTGGATTTTTTTCTCCTACAGTTTCTTCTTCTAAAATAGTCACCCTAGTGCCTTTTCTTAAAAAATCTATTCTATTTTTTCCATCTGGAGTTTCCATGACTTTTAAATTTACTGTTTTATTGTAAAAATATTCAGTGCTAGGAGTTTCCTCATTCTCGGTATTCAAATGCTCAAGAGTGATTGTTTCTGTATGGTTAGAAACTTCTACTTGGTCATTATTGATTTCTTCAGATGCTGGTGCTGTTAAAGTTGCGACTTTGCTATTTTTATTAGTTGTAAGTTTAGTTGTACATGCCCCGATTAAAACTATAACCAGTAAAAGATAAAATACTTTTTTTTTCAAAATAAATCCCCCTAAAAAATATTCTCCCAAATAATAAGGGCAACCTATTTAGGTTTCTCTTGTTATTTAGGAGTTGTAGTTGTTTTATACCTCTCTACGTCCTGATAAAGCACTTGAAATAGTTGCAGAATCAGCATATTCAATGTTTCCACCCATGGGAATTCCGCTTGCTATTCGAGTTATTTTTATATCAAAATTTTTGAGAAGCTTTATAAGATATAATGCAGTAGTTTCACCTTCTAAATCAGGATTGATAGCAATAATAACCTCTTTAATAGGTTCAACCGCTAATCTGTTTAGAAGAGATTCTAAATTAAGTTTATCAGGAGTAACTCCTTTCAATGGAGCAAGTTTACCACCTAAAACATGATATTTTCCAGTATAGTTTCTAGTTTTTTCGAGAGAAACAATATCTCTACTATCTTCTACGATGCAAAGAGTTTCGTTATCTCTAAAAAGATCTGAACAAATACTGCAAATTTCATTTTCTGTTAAATCACCACAAATAGAACAATGTTTAATAGAATGTTTACTTTCTATTAAAGTTTTGGCAAAATTTTCTACCTCTTCATCAGTGGAGTTTAAAATAGAAAATGCAATTCTTACTGCACTTTTTCTTCCTATACCAGGAAGTTTATTAAATTCGTCAATAAGTTTTTGTAGTGCAACAGAAGCCATTATTCTCCTTTTGTACTTTTTACTAATTTAGAAAGTCCACGAGTTGCTTTTTTTATCTCTCTACGCTCTTTACCTAATTCAGCATTTTTTATAATGTAGTCATCTACTCTATCTTCATAGTCTGATTTCATATTAGAAATAATATCTATAATTTCTTCAAAATTCATATCTGGTTTGATATATTCTCTTAAGTTTTCAAGTAATTCCACTCTTTTTCTGTTATCCCTTACTTTTTTATCATTGTCTTCAATCTCTCTTTGTATTTTGTTTTTTCTTCTTTCGTTTCTAACTAATTCTAGTACTCTATCCATAATTCATTCCTCCTAAATTTTAAATTTTTTCATGATACCTAATTCTATACTAAATGAGTTGAAAAAGCAACTTTTAAAATTCCAATGATTGAAGTTGAGATTTAGAAGAGTTAAGTTTCATAATAAGATTATCTATATATTTTAAAAATACTTTATCACTTTGTTTTTTTAAGTTTTTTCTATCTAAAGTAAAAAGAATATAAACTTTTCTAGTATCATCCCATCTACCTTTTTCTTGAGCAAAAATAAGTTGAGAATTAACTGTAGAGTTGACTAAATTTGAAGCTAAAGGAGTAAAAATATTTTTTCTTTGAGAATCCATATCTAAAGTATAAGCCTTGAAAATTAAGTTGGTTTCTTTTACCATTTCATTTCTTAAATGTTCTTTAGAATTCAAAATAGCTTTTTCATAACTAAAATTAAGATCATTATCCCCTATAACTGCAGTACCTATTCCATAAAGTTCAGTTTCTAAATTTACTTTATTCAAAATAGTGTTTTCAACATCTTTAGGAATTGGTATTGCAATGTCCATGGCTGTGTCAGAAAAATTTTTAAAAGATGAAGTGCAACTGGTAAAAAAAATAGTTAAAAAAAATAAAGTTATATTTTTTTTCATATTCCTCCTCCATCGAAATTAATTGTGTTAGGCTTAAAATTTATTTTTTTTTCGTCAGTTTTCAATTTTTTTAAAATTAAAAATCTTTTATTAGAATAAGTAATCTCTGAAATAATGACTGTTCCTGCTGAATAGTTTTCATAAAAATCAAAATCTATTAAAAATAAATTTTCTTCTTTTGAAAAATCTTCAAAGTTTTCTAAATGGTTTAATTTTTTTATAGAAACAGCATTTCCAAAAACTCTATAAGCTACTAAGTTAGAAAATTCTCCAAGAGTAAATACTGTGAGATGTTTCTCTAAATTTCTGCATGAAGAGATTATTTCAGTAAAAATTCCTCTAATATTTTCATAAGTTAAAAGATTACTATTTTGGGCTAAACTTTTAAAGATATTTTCTTCTCTTTCGGGAACATAGATAGCTGAATTAGTTTTTCCTTTTATTTCCCCAACTTCTTTAACTAGATTAGCTCTTTCCTCAATTAATTTTAAAATTTTAAAATCCAAACAATCAATCTCTTCTCTTAAATGAGAAATATTTCTTTTCATAACATGAATCACCCCTATTTGTAGTAGATTTTACAATAAAATTCTTTAAATTACAAATATTTTATTGAAAAAAAATGAAAAATTAGCTATGATTAGAGAATATGCTTAAAATAGACAGAGGAGGTTTTTTATGGGATTTTTTTCATTAAAGAGAAAAAAATATGTTACTTTAACAGTAAAAGATAAAACCACAGAGGAAAATATTGATAAAATAGCAAAAGAAATAGATAAAGAAAAAGAAGAGGACAAAGGAGGACTTTGGATAAAATGTCCGAGTTGTTCGGAAATATTATATAAAGAAGATATGGAGAAAAACTTGAAAAAATGTAATCACTGTGATCATTATTTTCCAATGACTCCAGAAGAAAGAATAACTCTTTTGATTGATTTAAAAAGTTTTGAAGAACTAGATTCAGAAATGAGTTCAGTAGATCCATTAGGTTTTCCACAATATAAAGAGAAATATGATATAGCTGTCGAAAAAACTAAAAAAAGAGATGCAGTTATTTCCGGTATTGGGAAAATTAATGGAATAAAAGTTAGTATATCAGTTATGGATTTTAATTTTATGGGTGGAAGTATGGGTTCTGTTGTTGGTGAAAAAATAACTAGAACTATTGAAAGAGCCGGAGAAATGAAAATCCCTGCAATAGTTGTAGCAACTTCAGGAGGAGCGAGAATGCATGAAGGAATAATATCTCTTATGCAAATGGCTAAAACTTCTGCAGCGATAGAACGTCTTCGTGCCAAAGGAGTTCCTTTTATATCAATCCCTGTGGATCCAACAACAGGTGGAGTTACAGCTTCTTTTGCCATGTTAGGAGATATAAATATAAGTGAACCTAAAGCATTGATAGGTTTTGCAGGACCAAGGGTAATAGAGCAAACCATAAAGCAACAACTTCCAGATGGATTCCAAAGAAGTGAATTTTTGCAGGAGTTTGGAATGATAGATGTAATAGCTAAAAGAGAAGAAATGAAAGAAGTGCTTTATAAAATTTTGAGTTGCACAATTTAGGAGGGCAGATGAGATTTGAAAGTGAAATATTAGAAATAGAAAAACAGATAGTTGAATTAAAAAGATTCTCTTTAGAAAAAAAAATAAATTTAGATTTAGAAATAGAAAAACTTGAAAAAAAATATGAAAAAATGTTGAAAGAAGCCTATTCAACACTTTCTTCATGGGATAAAGTTTTTGTAGCAAGGCATAGTGAGAGACCATATACCCTTGATTATATAGAAATGTTAGGAGAAAATTTTGTAGAATTACATGGAGATAGACTTTTTCGTGATGATCCAGCTATAGTAGGTGGAATGTGCAAAATTGATGGAAAGAGTCTTATGGTGATAGGCCACCAAAAAGGTCGTACAACAGAAGAAAAAATATATAGAAATTTTGGAATGGCTAATCCAGAAGGTTACAGAAAAATTTTAAGATTGATGAAAATGGCCGAAAAGTTCCGTATACCTATACTAACCTTTATAGATACTCCAGGAGCTTATCCAGGAATAGAAGCTGAAAAACATGGCCAAGGAGAAGCTATTGCGAGAAACTTGATGGAAATGGCTGGAATAAAAACTCCGATGATATCAGTGGTAATTGGAGAAGGAGGAAGTGGTGGAGCATTAGGTCTAGGGGTAACAGACAAAATATTTATGTTAGAAAATTCGGTTTACTCTGTAATTTCTCCAGAAGGATGTGCAGCAATATTGTACAAAGATCCTAGTAGAAGTTCAGAAGCTGCTGAAAATTTAAAAATATCAGCTCAAAGTTTAAAGGATTTAGAAGTTATAGATGGAATAATACTTGAACCACTAGGTGGAGCTCATAGAGACTATAAATGTGCAGCAAATAACCTTAAAAAGGTTATTATAGAAACATTTGAAGAATTAGAAAAATTAGATATGGAAAAGCTTTTAGAAAATAGGTACAATAAGTTTAGACAAATTGGAAAATTTATAGAATAGAGGAGGTTCAAATGAAAAAAATAGCAATTTTAACAAGTGGTGGAGATGCACCAGGAATGAACACAGCTTTAAGAGCAGCGGCAAGATATGCTCTGAGCCAAGGTGTGGTAGTTTATGGAATTAAAAGAGGATATTCTGGAATGTTAAATGATGAGATATTTTTGATAGATGATCACTATGTTTCAAATATAGTAGATAGGGGTGGAACAAAGCTTTTAACAGCTAGATGTCTTGAATTTAAAGATCCGAAATTTCGTGCTATAGCAGCAGCAAATTTGAAAAAAAGAGGAATTGAAGGAGTTATAGTAATAGGTGGAGACGGTTCTTACCGTGGAGCAGACTTACTTTCTAACGAGCATGATATAAAGGTAGTTGGAATTCCTGGTACAATAGATAACGATATAGTTGGAACAGACTATACAATAGGATTTGATACTTGCTTGAATACAATTTTAGATGCAATCTCTAAAATAAGAGATACAGCAACATCTCATGAAAGAACAATTTTAGTAGAAGTAATGGGAAGACATGCTGGTGACCTTGCTCTTTACTCTTGCATAGCTGGAGGAGGAGATGGACTTTTAATACCTGAAATGACTAATAATCCCCTAGAGATGTTGGCACTTCAAATACAAGGAAGAAGAAAAGCTGGAAAACTTCATGACATAGTTTTAATAGCTGAAGGTGTAGGGAAAGTTGCTGAAATAGAGGCTGAATTATCTAAAATGGTAAGTTCAGAGGTTCGTTCAGTAGTTTTAGGACACGTTCAAAGAGGAGGAGCTCCTTCTGGATTTGATAGAGTTTTAGCTACAAAAATGGCTGTAAAAGCAGTTCAAATTCTTATGGAAGAAGAAGGTGGAGTTATGGTAGGAATTGAAGGAAATAAAATCGTTACTCACCCTATCGCATATGCTTGGGAAGGGACTAGATTTACAAATATAAATGAAGATTTTGAAATTGCAAAAATACTTGCTAAATAATTTTTAAAAAAGACAACTTAGATTTTTTTCTAAGTTGTCTTTTTTTTTTTGGAAAAATAGATTAGAATACTATAGAATAACAAAATACGAGGAGATAATATGAAAAAGATGGTAGTGCTGACAACTATTGGTATGGTTTTTGCAGGTTGTGGAAAAAAAGAAAAGCAGTTTAATCTAAATAGCTTTTTTCCTTTAGGAGAAAAATTATATTCTGGAGGGTTTGAGGGAAGTAACTATAAAATTTTGACAGAAGATTTAGGAAATGGAAAAATAAAACAAACAATTCTAACAACTGCTACAGCTGTTACTAAAGTTTTAAAAATTGAAAAAGAAGTAAAAATTGTATTTGTTGGAGAAGAGATAACAACATACAAGGATGGAAAACAAAATATAGAAGAGGTTATTATAAAAGCTCCTCTTTCTAAAGGGTATAAATGGATTTCAAATGAAAAAGAGTTTGAAATTTTAGATTTTGATGGAAAAAAACTTGTGATTTCTAAAAAATTTACAGAAGGCGAATTGATAACTACCTATATAGCTGAAAAAGGAATAGTTCAAGAAACATATAAAGACGACGATTTTAAAAATGTTTCTAAAGTAATAGAATAAGAAATGAGGCTGAAGAAATCTTTCTTCAGCCTCATTTTATTTGTTAAAATGGTTTTTTAAAGCATTAACTCTGTTTAATCTCTCCCAAGGAAGATCTAAATCAGTTCTTCCAATGTGTCCGTAAGCAGCTAAATCTTGATATTTAAAGTTTCCACTACGAAGCTCTAAGTCTCTTTCAATACCTCTTGGAGAAAGATCAAAATATTTTTGAACAGCTTCAGCTAATTGAATCTCATCTATTGAACTAGTTCCAAAAGTATCAACTTTAACAGAAGTTGGATGTGCTACACCTATTGCATAAGAAAGTTGAACTTCACATTTAGTAGCAAAATTAGCAGCAACAATATTTTTAGCTACCCATCTTGCAGCATAAGCAGCAGATCTGTCAACTTTAGAAGGATCTTTTCCAGAAAAAGCTCCACCACCGTGACGGAAAAACCCTCCATAAGTATCTACGATTATTTTTCTTCCAGTAAGACCTGTATCACCGTGTGGTCCTCCGATAACAAATCTTCCAGTTGGATTGATATGGAAATTTTTAACATCTTCAAGAGAAAGCTTGTATTTTTCTAAAACAGGTTTGATTACCCAGTTTTTAATCTCTTCATGGATTAGTTCTTGAGTTACATCAGGATTATGTTGAATAGAAACAACAACTGTATCAACATGATCAATTTTACCATTTTCATCATAAGCAAGTGTAACTTGAGATTTGGCATCAGGTCTAGCCCATACTAATCCTTTGTTACGAGTAAGTTTTGTAGAAAGAACCATGATTTCTCTAGCTAAAACAAGAGCAAGTGGCATAAGTTCAGGAGTTTCATTGACAGCTCCTCCAAACATTATTCCTTGATCTCCAGCTCCACCAGTATCTACTCCCATAGCTATATCAGCAGATTGAGAGTGTATAGCATTTAGAACTCCGCAATCAGAATCAAATCCCATACCTTGCTTGTATCCGATTTCATCAATTTTATTTCTAACAATTTCTTGAATATCTATGTATGTATTAGTAGTGATTTCACCACCAACGATTACTTGTCCAGTAGTACAAAAAACTTCACAAGCAACTCTTGATTTAGGATCATTTGCTAAACAAGCATCTAAAACTGAATCAGAAATTTGATCGGCTATTTTGTCAGGATGCCCTGGTGACACACATTCAGAAGTAAAATATACTAAATTCTTTTTTTTCATAAAAACCTCCATAAATAATTCTTTAAATTTAACTATAAAATAAAAAAGCCCTTTCCTCAAAGAGAGAAAGGGCTGAAAATTCATTGATCCTTTCCATCTGTCAGGAATTAGCACCACACAATAAAGTAGGTTGCTGAGATGTCATAGGGCCGGTCCCTCAATCTCTCACGATGGTAATACAAAATATTCTTTTTATATGAGTGATATTATCATAATTGATAATATGTGTCAAGAATTATTTTTGTTTTATTGTAACTCCATGACGAGGCCGAAATTTTCTATTGTTGATAACAACCAATGGAGAATACTCAGTAATGTATAAAATTTTTTCTTCATCTTTAAGGTTAAAAAAATCTTTTTTTGTTTGTAATCTTATGATTTGAGATTCTTTAGGTGATAAAATAAATTTTTTAGGAAAAAACTTGATATTTTCATTTTTAGAATTTTCTAAAGATACTATAATCTCTAAAATATCTTCAGAAATATTATTTAGAGTTAAAGATGCATTTCCACCTTTGGAATCAATAAAAATCCTTCCAGGTGAAACACTTGTTCTAAAAATTATTTGTTCAGAGAAAGTTAAGTTGAATAAAAACACAAATAAAAGAATATTTTTTTTTATTATTTTGATCACCTTTCCTATAAAAAAAAGCGACTTGTTCAGACGCTTTTAATAGTTTTATTATTTAATGACTATGAGTTTATAACAGTAATAAATTGAATATCATCTTCTGAGTTTTTAAAATTTAAAACAAAATCTTCACCGGTAATATTCTTAGAATTTTCAAGATTTCTAGTGATTTTACCAAAAGAGTCGTTTATAGTATTTAAAGAAAAAACAATCTTATCTTTTGAAATTTCTTTTGTTTTAACTATTGCTATATCTTCTACGTAAGCAGTCATTTTTATTGTGGCAGTTGATTCGTTGGCAAACAAAATATTAAAACTTAAAATAAGTCCTAAACTTAATAAAAGTATTCTTTTCATAATTCACACCCTTTTGATTTGATGTGAGATTTGATAAAGTGTTGATTTTTGGTAGCTGGCTATCTTTCTGAATTTAATTCAATGAAGACCCTTTAGTTTTGCGTCCTTAAATTTCTTTAAGTTTGCCTTTATCAGTTATCTCTTTGATAATAGTATACTTTTTTTAAAATAAAAAAGCAATAGTAAAAAAAAAAAAGAGACTACTATATTTAATAGTAATCTCCTAAAAAATGTTTTGTAAATTAGAATTTATATCCTAAAGATAAAGTGATTCTAGAGTAATCAAGTGATTCAGAAAAATTTTCATTATAGCCTTTGTATTCACCTTTGATTTTTGCAGTGTTAACTTTATACATTAAGTCAGCAGTCCAGTTATCGTATTCAACTCCAAATCCAGCTCCCCAGTAAAGTCCATTTTTAATATCAGAGTCTAAATCAAAATTATTTTGATTAACCCTAAATTGAGTGTCTCCTTTTTCTATATTGTAAGACCATCCAAGATCTCCTTTTAGATAAAGTTTAGCTCCAGTTCCCCACATATCCCAGTTATCAAATTTATATTTACTAACTACATAAAGAGGAATTGAGTCAAAACTTGGAATTTCTCTTTCAATGTTTAAAACGTTATTACCAATAATGAAGTCATTATTAACAGAATTTAATTTTGCATGTCTTTGAAAAGCTAATCCAAGTCCTAATTCTAATCCAGGTAATTGATGAACTGGATACATGTACTCAGCAGCAACTTCAAATCCAAATCCTTTT
>JBOFFH010000100.1:0-1259 GCA_051648485.1 Fusobacteriaceae bacterium | reverse complement strand
TTCTTTGGGGAAAACTTTTAAATTCCGGACAAACTTGCATTGCCCCAGATTATGTTTATCTTCCTAAAGGTAAATCTCTTGAATTTATTGAAATTGTAGATAAGTATTTAATGGAATTTGGAGGAGTTTCTGGTAAAATAATAAATGAAAAACATTATAACAGAATTTTAAATCTTCTTGAAAACCAAAATATAATTTACAAAGAAAAAATTTTAAAAGATGATAATATTTCTTTTAAAATACCACTTAATATTGTTTTAAATCCAGATTTAAATTCACCCATTATGAAAGAAGAGATATTTGGACCTATACTACCCATTTTAGAATATGATTCCCATAAACTCAAAGAAGTTTATCAGTGGATTAAAAATAGACCAAAACCTTTAGCACTGTATATTTTTAGAAAAAACAAAAAAAACTTAGAAACCTATGGAGTTTCTTCAGGAGGAGTTTGCATAAATGGAACTATTCTTCAAGTAGCTGAAAGTGCTTTACCTTTTGGTGGAGTAGGTGAAAGTGGACTCGGTAATTATCATGGAAAATATAGCTTTAAAACTTTTACTCATGAAAAAGCAATTTTGGAAACTTCATTTTTAAAAGTAAAATTTTTAGAAATGAAAAAAAAGTTTTTATAACAAAAAGTCCTAGAACTGAATGAGTTCTAGGACTTTTTAATTTTTAATTTGTAGCTTGTTTCTTTTTTCTGTGAGTTAAAATATATTTGATAGACTCCATACCTGCTATTGTTCCATCTGATGTAGCAGTAGTAATCTGTCTGATATGTTTAGAACGAACATCTCCGGCAGCAAAAATTCCTGGAATGTTTGTTTTCATAAGTTCATCTGTAATTATATATCCTTGTTCATCTATTTTAGATACTTCAGAGAAAAGTTCTGAAGAAGTTTTAGTTCCTATATATAGAAAAGCATAGTCAGAATCATATTCTTTTTCTTCACCATCAACCTCTACAATTACTTTTTCTACATATTGAGTTCCTTTTATCTCTTTCAAATTAGAATTAGTAATTATTTTTACTTTGCTATCCTCAGAAAGAGTTTTGAAGATTTCTGGACAGCAATCGAAATTTTCTTCATTTGCAAAAATTAAAATTTCTTTAGCATATCTCGTTAAAAAAAGAGCTTCTTCAGCTACTTCCTCTCCTTTTCCAAAAAGAGAAACTGTCATATGTTTTGTAAAAGCTCCATCACAAGTTGCACAGTAAGAAACTCCTTTTCCAACATACTCTTCTTCACCTTTAA
>JBOFFH010000099.1:0-14581 GCA_051648485.1 Fusobacteriaceae bacterium | reverse complement strand
CGTGGAAATCGTAGTAGAAAATTAGATGCTTCTAATTATTTTGGATTTGCCTCTCCTAACTTTTCTTCGCTTGGAGAAGTTGGAGGAGATATAAAAATAATAAAAGATAGAGTTTTGAAAAAATCTAAAAAACCATTCAAAATAGATCCTGTCATGAATAGAAATGTTTTAGTTGTGGAACTTTTTCCAGGACTTCAACCTAGTTTTATAAAAAAAATTGTGGAAAGCAATCCTGAGATCAAGGGGATTATTCTAAAAACTTTTGGAAATGGAAATGCTCCCACAGGAAAAGAGTTCTTAGATACAATAAAATCTATTACAGAAAACGGTGTTATAGTTGTGGATATTACCCAGTGTACAAAAGGTTTTGTCAAAATGGGTCTTTATGAAGCTAGTGCAAAACTTGTTGATGCAGGAGTTATAAGTGGAGCTGATCTTACTCCTGAAGCTGCTATCACAAAGCTTATGTATCTTCTAGGAAAAGAACTTTCAAAGGAAGAGATAAAAAAACAGATGCAACTGGATATTGTGGGAGAGCAAACAGTTAATCAATATGATTTTCAATTTGAAGAAAGTTTTTTTACAGAAAAAGATTTTTATTTTAAAATAGTTGTACCTAAAAATATAGATAAAGAGGATATTGTTAAATCAGTTTTAAGAATTACTGGCATAAATTCTTTTATAGAAAAAAATGAAACTTTAGAGCTTGATATCTCACTGAGAGGAAACAACGATTCATGTGCATTTTTAAGAAGTAATCACACTAAAAAAGTGTTTAAAAACTCTATAAATATCGAAGAAGATATTCATTTAAGTTTTAACAGTGCTGTGAAGTCGATAGTAAAGGAATCTGAAATCATTCATATCCATCTTTCAGCCAATAAAAAGATAGACTGGAATAAAATAGTTTTCTCTATTTTTACTGAAAAAAATTAAAAAAATTATTTTTATTGAATTTTTTAGATACATGATGTATGATTTGCATATCGAGAATATTTTGGGGGGAAAATGAAAAAATATAGAATAGAAACAGATTCAATAGGCTCTTTAGAGGTGCCTGAAAATGCTTATTATGGAGTTCAATCACTGAGAGGAAAAAATAATTTTCATATTACAGGTTATAAATTACATCCAAAGTTTATAACTGCTATGGCATATGTAAAAAAAGCTGCTGCTCTTTCTAATTATCATGCTGGTGTTATTTCTAAAGAAATTCAGGATGCTATGATTCAAGCTTCTGAAGAGATTATAAAAGGAAAATTTCGTGACCAGTTTATTACTGATGCTATTCAAGGTGGAGCTGGAACTTCTATGAATATGAATATAAATGAAGTTATTGCTAACAGAGGTGGAGAGCTTCTAGGTGGAGAATTAGGAAAATACGATAAAATAAATCCTAATGATCATGTAAATTATGGACAATCAACTAACGATGTAATCCCTACAGCTGGAAAATTAACTATACATATGATGTCTAAAGATCTTTTAGAATCTTTAGAAAAATTATATAAAACTCTTCGTGAAAAAGGTTTAGAGTTTGATGAGGTTATTAAAATGGGGCGTACTCATCTTCAAGATGCGGTTCCAATTAGATTGGGTCAAGAATTTCGTGCTTTTGCTGAACCTGTGGGCAGAGATATAGTACGTATTAAAAATGCTTTGGAAGATTTGAAGTATGTAAATATGGGAGCTACTGCTGTGGGAACAGGAATTAATGCTGATGTAGATTATGTACACAATGTAGTTAAAACTTTAGCTCGTATTACCGATGTAGATTTTAAGCAAAGTCAAAACTTAGTGGATGGGACTCGTAACTTAGATTCATTTGTATTTCTATCTTCAGCCTTAAAAACATGTGCAGTTAACCTTTCAAAAACTGCTAACGACTTGAGACTTATGTCATCTGGACCAAAAACTGGATTAGGAGAGATAAATCTTCCACAACAGCAACCTGGTTCATCTATTATGCCAGGAAAAGTTAATCCTGTTATCCCTGAAGTTGTGAGTCAAGTGGCCTTTCAAGTTTTTGGAAACGATTTAACTATAACTAAAGCTGCTGAAGCTGGACAGTTAGAATTAAATGTTTTTGAACCTGTATTGTTTTTTAATCTTTTTCAATCAATAGAAATAATTACAAATGGAGTCAAAACTTTTGTAGATAATTGTTTAGTAGGAATAACTGCAAATGAAGATCGTTGCAAAGAACTGGTAAATATTAGTATAGGGATAATAACTGCATTGAATCCCCATATAGGATATAAAAATTCAGCAGATATAGCAAAAGAATCTTTAAAAACAGGAGTTCCTATAAGACAAATAGTTTTAGAAAGAGGCTTGCTTTCAGAAGAAAGCTTAAATATTATTTTAGACCCATTTGAAATGACAAGACCTGGGATTCCAGGAAAAACTCTTTTAAAAATTAAAATAAATGAATAAAATATATTTTAAAGAGGTCACCTTTTGATTGACCTCTTTTTTTACAGGAGGAAAAATGCAAAATTCAAAAAATATTTTAAAAAAATACTTTGGTTATGAAGAATTTCGAAAAGGTCAAGATGAAATAGTTGAAAATATAATATCAGGGAAAAATACTTTGGCTCTTATGGCAACAGGAGCAGGCAAGTCTATTTGTTATCAAGTTCCGGCTCTTATGTTTGAAGGAATAACTTTAGTTATATCACCACTTATATCACTTATGAAAGATCAAGTGGACGCCTTAAAAGCCAATGGAATATTTTCTGTATATATAAATAGTTCACTCACTAATAAACAGTGTGAACTTATTTATGATGAAATTTTGAGAGGAAAATATAAAATCATTTATGTTGCTCCTGAAAGACTTGAAAATTCAAGATTTATTTCAGTTGTAAAAAAAATAAAAATTTCTCAAGTGGCAGTAGATGAAGCACATTGTATATCTCAGTGGGGACATGACTTCAGAACTAGTTATAAAAATATTAAAAATTTGATTGACGAACTAGAAAATGAACCAGTAGTAACTGCTTTTACAGCCACGGCAACTCCAAAAGTTGTGGAAGATATTTTAAACAGCTTAGAGATTAGAGCTGATATTTTTAGAACAGGTTTCAAAAGAGAAAATCTTAAATTCATAGTTTTAAAAAATATAGAAAATATTAAATATATTGAAAAATTTATAGAAGAACGGCCAGAAACAAGTGGAATTATTTACACAGCTACTAGAAAAGAGTGTGAAGCTCTCTATGAAAAACTTAATCAAAAATTTAAAGTTGGAAAATATCATGCTGGTATGAGTGATAAAGAAAGAGAAGCGAATCAAGAGGATTTTATTTTGGATAAAATTGATATTATAATTGCCACTAATGCTTTTGGTATGGGTATAGATAAATCAAATGTAAGATGGGTTATCCACAATAATATTCCTAAGGATTTAGAAAGTTATTATCAAGAAGCAGGAAGAGCAGGAAGAGACGGACTACCTTCTGAATGTGTGTTGCTATACCATCCAAAAGATGTAGTTTTACAAAAAATGTTTATAGAAAAAAATTCAGGCTTATGGAATGAATTGAGTAAAATAAAATATGAAAAATTGGCAGCACTTGAAAATTACTCTAGAACACTAAAATGTCTTTCTCAATTTATTGTGAATTATTTTGGAGATATGGAAGATGAAAATTGTGAAAATTGTAGTAATTGTATCAACGATGGAGAATTACAAGATGTAACTGTAGAAGCTCAAAAAGTTTTGTCATGCATTGGAAGAACTAATGAAAGATATGGAGCCAAAATGATAGTAGATATCTTAAAGGGAGCAAATACAGCAAGTATAAGAGAAAATAGGTTGAATGAAAATAAAACCTATGCTTTGATGAAAGAAAACTCTTTGATGGAAATAAAAATTATTATAGATTTTTTAATTGGAAAAGAGTATATAGAGGTTGCAGAAGGAAAATACCCTGTTCTTAAGCTAAAACCTGAGGCTTATAGTTTTTTGAAGTCTAAAGAACAGCTATTTATGAGAAAAACAAGTGATGAAAATATTGAGAGTATAAAAATTTCTAAAACAAAACAAATCGATAAGAATAGAAGTTCTAAAATGAGTATTTCATTACTTCCAGGAACTGAAGAACTTTTTATTGAACTTAGAGAATTTAGAAAAAATTCAGCAATACAAGCAAATCTTCCTCCTTTTGTAATTTTTTCAGATAAAACTTTAATCGAAATTTGTAATTACAGACCTAAGAATGAATCGGAGCTTTTAAGGATTAATGGAATAGGAGAGAAAAAGTTTGAAAAATATGGTGAAGAAATTCTTTTGATTGTGAATAAATAAAAAGAGGTTTGGAGGAAAAATGAAGTATTTAATGCATAAAAATCTTGAAATACCTTATAAGTTGGCTAAGCAAATAAGAAAATATTTTCAAAATGAAAAAACAATAGAAACAGAAGTTGTTATAGAAAATAAAAAATATAAAGCTTTGGTAGAGGTAGAAAGTTTTTTAACTCTTACTAATTTTGATTGTTTCAACTGCACTACAAATTGTTGTGTCCAGTTTCCTTATGAATTTAATGAGAAATCTAGAAAAATAATATTAGAAAACTTACAAGAGTATGACAACCTAACAAAAGCTGTTTCGATTTTAAAAGATATAGGAAGTAAAGATAAACAGATAATAAAATCTATATTAAACGATAGTTTATTGATTCCAGAGGAGCATGTGAATAAAACTTTTAAAAAATGTACTTGTTCTTGCAGTTATCTGGGGAAAAATCTTTGTGCACTTCATAAAATCTGTGTGGATAAGGGAATGAGTTTAGAAGAAACAATAGATACAAAGCCACTATGGTGCTCGATTTATCCTTTGGAAATAATTTCAGAAAATAATGAAAGTTTACTTTATATTTTTGTTCCAAATGAAAAAAATGAATTTATTTCTATGAATGATACAAATTTTAGTTGTATGAAGATTGAAATGGCCCAGTTGAATAATTTTAAAAAAGAAGATTATAAGCCTTTTATATTATCTTATTATTCAGTATTAAAATATATATTAGGAGAGAATTTTACAATGAATATTTTAAAAGAGTTAAATTTAGAAATAAAAAACAATGAAATTCAGTACAATAAAAAAATATAAAATTATATAAAAAAAAAATAGTTTTTTTGAATTTAAAAATAATTGAGGTATAATCAATAAGAAGAAAAAAAGAAAAAAGGAGAAAGTTATGGGAGTGGATTTCAAAAGTATAAAAGAAATAATTGTTAATATGCCTCTTTTTGGAGCTATGTCTGAAGAGGAAATAGAAAATATTCTAGAGATGTTTGACGAAGAATCTTTTAAAAAAGGAGAAATGATAATAAAAGAGGGTGATTCACCTAAAAATATTTATATAATAAAATCAGGAGAAGTTAATATAGTGAAAAATGGAATAGAACTTATTAAGTTAAAGCTTGGAGATTCTTTTGGAGAAGTGGAAATCATAGGGATTATGAGAAATTTAGCAACTTGTATGGCAGTAACTGATTGTGAATTTATAGTTCTTCCTAAAAAAGCACTGTACACTTTAGAAAAAACAGCTCCTAGTTTTTTTGTGAGATTTTTATTGAATATTTCACGTGAATGTTGTAGACGATTGGCTAATGCAGACAATTATATAATGAATAATCAAAATTATAACTATGAAAAAGATGGAGATTATTATTAAAATAATCTCCATCTTTTTCATAGTTATTTTTTTAAAAGTTGAAAAATCAAAGCTTCACTTGTACTTCCTATTCTATAAGGAATCATCCAAGTACCTAAACCTGAACTAACATAGGTATGGGTATTGTTGATTTTTTTATATCCTCCTGAATTTAAATAAAGGTAATTTACTATTAGGTTAAAGGGAGTTAATTGACCTTTGTGAGTATGACCTGCTAAATATAAATCTACTTTTTCATCTTTGATATCTTTTATTCCCATTGGATTATGCTCTACTAAAATTAAAGGCTTTGCAGAATCTATATTTTCAAGAAGAATTTTCAAAGATTTTCTATTTGGATTATGCTTGTCATCTCTTCCCAGTATCGTTACTCCTTCTATCTCTATAGATTCGTCTCTTAAAATTGTTATTCCTAATCCTTCTATATATTTTATATTTTCTTCTATTCCACCATAATATTCATGATTTCCTAAAATCAAATAAATACCATGTTTGAAAGTGTATTCTTTTATTATTTTTCCAACATCATCTTTTATTGTTTTGTAAGAATTATCTAAGAAATCACCACCGATTATTACAAGCTCTACATTTTCTTCTTTTAATTTTTCAAAAGCTTTTTTTAGTTTTCTACCGTCAAATCTTCCATTGAGATGAACATCACTTATAAATCCAAATTTTAAAGTGATCATATTTTTTGTTGTTAAAATTTTAGTTTCATGATTATGAAAAAATACTGTATTGAAATTTCTACTTCCATAAACTCCTAAGATAACTAATGTAAAAATAAAATATGTTTGAAAAATTTTTTGTCTTTGTGCTATTTCTTTTATCAAATCTATTGAAAATAATTTCAAAAAAAAAGAAACTATTAAAATCAATATTACTCCTAAAAGAATATAGTTCAGATAAAACAAATAGTGTCCATTAAATGTTTCGAGAGAAATTTTTCCATATTTTCTGGAAAAATACATTAAAAATATAGGCATTATGCTGAGTATAGGAATTAATGCAAAAATCCAAGTGTTGTCATAAATTTTATATAGCGAATAAGATGCTATAAGACTGAAAAATAAAAGGACAGATAATACTTTTAAAATTAAATTGATCATTTATAATCTCCTCTAATTTGTATATTTTGTAAATTTCTAATTATACATTTTTTTTTCTGTTAAATCAATAAAATGATAGCGTTTTTGTCTTCAAAAGTGTATAATAACAGAATACAAATTTTTTTCAAAGGAGCTTTTATGATATATTTAAAAACACTGTATTTTCTTTTTTATTTTTCGCTAGGAAGTAGTTTATTGTTTTTTTCTAGTTTTTTTTCGGAAATAGGAATTTTAGGGAAATTTTCAGGAGTCATTTTCTCTGCAGGTTCTCTTTTAGCTATGGTAGGACAACCATTTCTTGGTTTCTTAGCGGATAAGACAAAAGAATTAAAGAGAATTATTATTCTTCTTATGAGTGTTGTAGCCATAATATCTGTTTTTTTCTTTATGTATTCTGGAAAAATGCTAATTTTACCGGGATATATTATCTATTCAATAGCAATTTTAGGAGCTATGCCACTGCTTGATAGTATTGCAGTAAATACTCATTATTCTTTTGGAAAGATAAGACTTTGGGGGTCTATTGGTTTTGCTGCTGGAGCTTTTGTATCAGGTAGAATTATAGAATTTTTTGGAGTTAAGAGTTTTTTAATAGTTTGTTTAATAGCTTCTATTTTTACGGTGTTGTGCCTTCTGAAAATTAATGATGCTAAAGGAATGCAGCAGGAAAAATTCAATATCCAAGATGCATTAGGTCTTTTGAAAAATTCACATTATGTTATTTTTATAATTTTTAGTATTTTAATTGTAGGAGCTGGAAACTCTCACAATGTATTCTTCTCTCAATATTTTACTAGTATAGGTGGAAGTATGGCTCTTTTCGGAACGGTTGTATTTTTATTGACATTGAGTGAAGTCCCTTTTATGAACTTAGCTGCTAATTTGACAAAAAAATATGGAAATAAAAGTATTCTTATTTTTGCAGGAGCAATGTGCTCTTTGAGATGGGGACTTTACTATTTTTTCCCAAGTTCTAAGCTGGTTTTATACACTTTCTTTATCCAAGGAGCTTCTTTAGGAGTATATTTCGCATTAGCTTCGGCTTATGTAAAAACAATTGTTCCCAAAAAGACTCTTTCTGTAGCTATGACTTCTTTTATGGCGGCTGGAACTTTAGGAGGAACTATAATCCAATTTTGTTCAGGATTCATAATAGAAAACTTTGGAATTAAAGGGATTTATTTGCTGTTTTTAATAATAAGTTTAATAGGTACAGCAATATTTTCATTAAATAAAAAAAATAGTTAATCTTGCTATAAAGATTGAAAAACATAAAAAGAGGCTGATTTCTAATCAGCCTCTTTTTATGTTTTTTTTATCTTTTTAAGTTTTTGAAAAACTTTAAAAAAAGTAGAAACGAATAAAATTCCAAATGCAAGAGCTCCTGAAACCACAATCGTTTCCAACCCTTTGTCTAAAGCTGCAAAAATTTCTTTTTTTAAAAAATAAGAAAAAGTATAATAAATGCCGCCTCCAGGAACAATGGGTATAAGAGCTGGAATAAAAATTACTGTGGTAGGAGTTTTAAGTTTTCTAGCAGAAATCTCTGCAAAAAAAGTAATACCTAATGAAGCTAAAAAATATGAGCTTGTTGAAGAAAAACCTAAAATTTTAGTGTAATCATAGATAAACCAGCCTATAGCACCTGCAATCCCAGCAAAAATCAATCTTTTTTCTTGAGAATTGAAAATAAGTCCAAAGAAAAAAGAGGCAATCCCAGCAGAGATAGTTTTAACAAGTAAATATAACAATTTAGATCCCCCTAAGATTTAAAAGAGTATGTAGGGCAAAAGCTGACCCCATAGCTAAACAAGCTCCGATAACAGCAGCCTCTGTTCCTCGTGAAATTCCTGAAACTAAATCTCCAGCAATCAAATCTCTAATTGAGTTAGTAAAAGACATTCCAGGAACTAAAAGCATAAGAGTCCCTATAATAGAAATGGAGGTGTTAGATAAAAATCCAATTCTAAAAAGGAGGTACGAATTAAAAGCACAAAGAGCTCCCCCCATTGTAATTTTAAAAAAATTATTAATCTCTAATTTGTCAGAAAGTTGATTTAGCCAAAACAGTAAAAATCCACCTAAACTAGCAGCAATGAAGTCATGTATACGCCCACCAAAAAGTACACTGAAAAAAGCAGCACCTCCGCAATAAGCAAAGAGAATTACCTGGTCAGAGTACCCTTTTTTGTTATCGATTTCTAAAAGTTTGTCTAAAAATTCTTTTTGAGAATGATTATCTATATTTCGAATTAAAAAGTTAATTTCATGCAACTTATTTAAATTAGTAGTTCTCGAACGAATTCTTTCTACCGAAGAAAATATTTCTCCTTTATAATTTCTTACAGAGCAAAGAATACAAGTCATGGTGGCAAAAGGTTCGGCCACTAAACCATAGTGAGAAGAAATTCTCAAAATAGCATCTTCGACTCTATAAGTTTCAGAACCATTTTTTAAAAGAATGCTTCCGGCTAAATTAGCCATATACAAAACTTTATTTTCACTTAAATGCTCATTCTTAGAATGATATTTTTTCAAGTTGTAAGTGGTTAAATTTTTTTTATTCATATTCTGTACTTTTATCTAAAAAGAGCTAAAAGCTCTTCAGAGTATCCAATTTCAGGAGATTCTTTATGGGTGAAAAGAGGAGGCAAAACAGTAAGTCCAGGACTTCCAAATTTCATGCCTTCAATCAAAACAATTTTAGCATTTTTATCTTTCTTAGAATGACAAAATTGTATTCTTTTAGGTTCTAAACCATATTTTTTCATATCTTGGATGATATCTATAGCTCTATCAGCTCTGTGTACCATACAGAAATAACCTTTATCTTTTAGCAATTTAGAAGCAATTTCAATAATTTCTTCTAAAAAGATAGATATTTCATGACGAGCCAAAGTCAGTTGATCCAAATCGTTTAATAGTTCTTTGTTGCCATGATATTTGAAAAAAGGAGGATTACAAACAATAGCATCTTGTGAACAAGAACCAAAATGTTCTTTCCAATTTTTCATATTGTCATGAACAATAGTTATTTGATTTTCTAAATTATTTAATTCAATATTTCTTCTAGCCAAATCGGCAGAAACTTCTTGAAGTTCTATCCCGATTATTTTAGCCTTAGTTCTTTTAGAAAGGAAAAGAGGAATAGCTCCATTTCCAGTTCCTAAATCTAAAATCTTATTTACTCCTCTTCCTAAAGAAATAAACTCAGCAGCAAGAAGAGAGTCTAAAGAAAAATTAAAATAATCACTTCTTTGAATTATTTTTAAATTTTCTTTTTGTAAAAGGTCTATAATGGATTCTTTTTCATTTTTTAACATAAATTACCTCCTATTATTTTCAATGGAATTATACCAAATTTTAAACCAAAGAGATAGAAAAAGTTAAGGAATGATGATTGTAAAATGAAAAAACTTGAAATAAGTAAAAAAATAGAATAGAATATTATTAAGGTCAATAAAAAAATGAATTATTCATGGACATTAGGAATAAAAAAAGAAGCGCCAGAACTTTTTAAAAGCAGCTTTATAAAGTTGACGAGGAATAGAGTTTATCGAAAATTCGGCGGATACTCTATGGGGATGATTACTCCCTAAAAAGATAGAACAAAACTCTTTAGTGATGAAGAGAACAAATATATCTTGTGTAATCACTATTGACCTCTAAAAAAATAGGAGGTAATAAATTATGTGTGGTATTGTAGGTTATGTAGGAGAGGGAGAAGCTAGAGAGGTAATTTTAGAAGGACTTTCTAAGCTTGAGTACAGAGGATATGATTCAGCTGGAATTGCTGTTATTCATGAAAATCAAATTAAAATTGAAAAGAAAACAGGAAAATTGAAAGTTTTAGAAGATTATTTGAAAGAGTATCCACTAAAAGGACATATTGGAATAGGGCATACTAGATGGGCAACTCATGGGGCACCATCAGATGTCAATTCTCATCCTCATTACAGTGCAGATAAAAGTATAACAGTTGTGCACAATGGAATTATTGAAAATTATCAAAGCTTAAAAAATGAATTAATAATTAAGGGGTACACTTTTATATCTGAAACAGACACAGAGGTAGTAGCTCATCTTTATCATTCACTTTACAATGGAGATAATTTAGAAACTTTAAAAAAAGTTTTAAAGAGATTGAAGGGTTCATATGCTTTAGGAATTTTGCATATTAATCACCCAAAAGAATTCTTGTGTGCTAGAAAAGACAGTCCTTTAGTAATAGGATTGGGAGAAAATGAAAATTTTATAGCATCAGATGTTCCAGCACTTTTGAAATATACTAAAAAAGTTTATTTTTTAGATAATGGAGATTATGCAAGAATAAAAAAAGATTCAGTGGAAATTTTTGATAAAAACCATCACCTTAGTAATAAAGAGATACACGAAATAGAGTGGACTTTGGAGCAAGCAACAAAAGCTGGGTACCCTCATTTTATGATAAAAGAGATATTTGAACAACCATCAACACTAAAAGAAACATTGAATAGAAGAGTTGATCTAAAAACTGGAGAGATAGATTTTTCAGAAATTTTAAATGTAGAAGAGTTCAATAAAATAAAAAGTATATTTATAATTGCTTGTGGAACTGCATACAATGCTGGACTTCAAGGTGAGTATATGATAGAAAAAATAGCCAAACTTCCAGTTGAAACAGATGTGGCTTCTGAGTTTAGATATAGTGATCCATTTGTAGATGAGAATAGTTTAGCAATATTTGTGAGTCAGTCAGGCGAGACTTTGGATACTCTTTTAGCAATGAAAGAATGTAAGACAAAAGGAGCTATGACTTTAGCAATAACAAATGTTGTGGGTTCAAGTATTGCTCGTGAAGCTGATAAAGTTATCTATACAATGGCAGGACCAGAAATAGCAGTTGCATCGACTAAAGCCTATACAAATCAAGCTTTAACATTTTTCTTGTTGGCTATTTATTTGGCTGATATTAGAAAAACGATAACATTAGATGAAAAAAAGGCTCTTTTAAATGCAGTAGCTTTAATTCCAGAGCAAATAACTTCGCTTTTATCTCAAGAAGAATATATCAAGGAGATAGCTAAGGATTTTATGAGTGCAACTAGTGGATTTTTTATAGGGAGAGGACTAGACTACAAAGTAGCGTTAGAAGGTTCTTTAAAAATGAAAGAGGTTAGTTATATTCATACAGAAGCTTTTGCTTCAGGAGAGTTAAAGCATGGAACAATAGCTCTTATAGAAAAAGGAGTTCCAGCAGTTGTTTTAGCTACTCAAAGTAATTTATTAGAAAAATCAATTTCTAATATAAAGGAATTGAAAGCTAGAGGAGCAGAAATTATTTCTGTTGCAAAAGAGGGAGAAGAGTATGTGGAAGAAGTTTCAGACAGAACAATTTTTATACCTAAAAATTTAGATATTCTTTCTGGGATTTTATCAGTGATACCACTTCAACTTTTAGCTTACCATGTATCAGTACTAAAAGGTATAGATGTAGATAAACCGAGAAATTTAGCGAAATCAGTTACAGTAGAGTAGTGTATTAAATGGAATAACTATGAGTTAAAGATTGACAAATAAAAATAAAGACCTAGTCTTGAAGAAACCCTTAGTATGAGCTATACTGTTCATAATGAGGGTTTTTTTAATTCTAAGTGAATTATAAAATAATTCACTTAGAATACTTTTGTAAAGGGAGGAATATATTTTGGAGAAACTAAAAAAAGTAAGAGAAGTGATGAAAGAAAATGGAGTAGATGCATATTTTATAACAACATCAGATTATCATCAAAGTGAATATATAGGAGAACACTTTAAAGTGAGAGAGTTTATATCTGGTTTCGATGGTTCTTTTGGAAATCTAGTTATCACTGAAAATGGTGCAGCCCTTTGGACAGACGGAAGATATGAGGTTCAAATTGAAGAACAGCTTAAAATGACAGAAATAGAAGCATTTGTTGTTGGAAAAAAAGATGTTCCAGAAATCAAGGAATGGATAATGAAAAATATATCTGGAGAAAAAGTTTTAGGTTTTGATGGAAAAACAGTTTCTGCTAAAATGGGAGAGGAGTTTAAATTTTTTTTTACCCCTTTAGGTATAAAATTAAAAGAAGATTTAGATGTTGTAGATAAATTTTGGGATGGTAGAGAAAAGATGTTGGCAGAAAAAGCTTTTTTCTTAGAAGAAAAATATGCTGGAAAATCATTTCAAGATAAATTAATAGAAATTAAAGAGTTTTTAAAAGAAAAAAAATGTGAAAAAATGATACTAGGAACTTTGGATGACATAGCTTGGTTGTTTAATATAAGAGGTAGAGATGTAAAAAATACTCCAGTTACTTTAGCTTATGCAACTGTAGAAAAAGAGAAGTCTACTTTATATATTGTGGCTAATAAACTTTCAAATTCTATGAAAGAAATTTTAAAAAATAGTGGTGTAGAAATAAAAAGTTATAATGCTATATATTCAGATTTGAAAAAAGATAAGAAAAATACAAAGTTTTTAATAAATAGCAATAAACTTAATTTTTCTCTTTATAATTTAATACGTGAAAAAGAAATTGTGGATATCGAACTTCCAACAACTCTTTTTAAATCTATAAAAAATAGTGTAGAGATAGAAAATACTAAAAATGCTCATATAAAAGATGGGGTAGCTGTAACTAAGTTTATATACTGGCTAAAAACTTCTTTAGAAAAAGGGGTGAAAATTACAGAATTGGATGCTACTCAAAAAATAAACTCACTGAGAGCTGAACAGGAAAATTTTATAGAACCTAGTTTTAATACCATTTCAGCTTATATGTCAAATGCTGCTATGCCACATTATTCAGCTACTGAAGCGAGTGATGCACTTATAGAGAAAAAAGGACTTTATTTAGTAGACTCGGGAGGGCAATATCTAGATGGAACAACAGATATAACTAGAACAATAGTTGTTGGAGATTTGGATAAAAAACTTAAAAGAGATTTTACATTAGTCTTGAAAGGAATGCTTGCTCTTTCTATGGGGAAATTTATTCACGGGACTACAGGAACAAATTTAGATATATTGGCAAGAGCACCACTATATAATTATGGATTTAATTATAATCACGGAACAGGTCATGGAGTTGGTCATGTACTTGGAGTTCATGAAGGGCCTCAAGGGATAAGAATGGCATATAATTCTACAATATTAGAACCTGGAATGATTCTTAGTAATGAACCAGCTTTTTATGTGAAAGGTTCACATGGTATAAGATTAGAAAATGAAATTTTAGTTACAGACTATAAAGAAACAGAGTTTGGAAAGTTTTATCAATTTGAAACTTTAACTTTTGCTCCTATAGATATAGATGGAATAGAATCTGAATTACTTAATAATGAGGAAAGAAAGTTTTTGAATCAGTATCATAAAGATGTTTTTGAAAAACTTAATCCTTTTTTGAATGCAAATGAAGTTGAGTGGCTAAAAAAAGTTACTAAAAAAATAAAAAAAATAAAATAAAATAAAAAATAAAGAAGATTCTGCCAGTTTTTATTGGTCGGATTTTCTTTTTAAGTACATTTTTAAGTTTTTTATGTTTTGAAAAAGAACTTAATTTTTAAAAAAAGAAAAAAAGTTGTTCGTGAAAAAAATAAATTGTATAAAAAATAAAAAAAAGTTGTTGACGAAATATGTGAGTTGTGGTATTATTATTCTTGTCCACGAGAGATTGTGAGACGAGAGAAATGTAGGACATTAACAACAGAATAGAGAGATTAGTCAAATAAATTCTTGGTTAACAATAGTTAACAGAGACAAGTAGAATTAATTCTACAAAGGT
>JBOFFH010000098.1:0-29485 GCA_051648485.1 Fusobacteriaceae bacterium | reverse complement strand
ATTTGATAGCTTGGTGAAAATAGCTATGGGGGTACACCTGGTCACATTTCGAACCCAGAAGTTAAGCCCATAAACGCTGAAGGTACTTGGTGGGAAGCTGCCCGGGAGAATAGGAATTCGCCAAGTTTTTTTTATTTTTTGAAAAAGTTAAAAAAAGAGAGTAAAATCTAATGATTTTACTCTCTTTTTTTAATAAAATCATTAAAATCCTGTATAATTATGATATAATATTTAAAATCATAGATTATAATTAATAAGGAGAAAAATGAAAAAAACTATTTTTTTAGATAGAGATGGAACAATTAATATAGAAAAAGATTATTTACATAAAATAAAAGATTTTGAATTTGAATTAGGAGTATTAGAGGCTTTAAGAATATTTAAAGAGCTAAATTATGATGTAATAGTAGTTACAAATCAATCAGGAATAGCTAGAGGATATTATACAGAACACGATTTAAAAGAATTGAATAGTTATATGGTAGAAGAAATTAATAAAAATGGTGGTGCAATTTTAAAATGTTATTATTGTCCTCATCATCCTGAAAAAGGTTTAGATAAATATAGACTAGAATGTAGCTGTAGAAAACCAGAATCTGGAATGCTAGAAGAGGCAATAAAAGAGTTCAACGTAGATCGAGAAAATTCATATATGGTTGGTGATAAACTTTCAGATATAGGTGCAGGACAAAAAGCAAATTTAAAATCAATTTTAGTAAAAACTGGATATGGAAAAAAAACTTTTGAAAATATTTCTGAAGAAGAAAAATCTAAAATGATGATATTTGAAAATTTATTAGATTTTGCCATATGTTTAAAAAAAAATTGTTTTTAAAATATAAAAATGTTAAAATTAAGGATGTCATATAAAATATAGTGAGGGAAGGTTATGGAGAAATTATTTTTTTTGATAAAAAAATATATTAAACAAAAATATAATAAGAATATAATCATAAAATTGGATGAAAAAATAGGAAAAATAGAGATGGATAGTAGAAAAGTTGGGGAAGGAGATATATTTTTCGCTATAAATAATGGTAAAAAATATATTCCTGAAGTTTTAAAAAGAAATCCATATTTAATAATAACAAATTCTAAAGAAATAGAAGATGATAAAGTAATTTTTGTAGAAGATGTAGTTGAAACTATGCAAGAATTAGCAACCTTATACAGAAAAGAAATTGGATTTAAAATTATAGGAATTACTGGAAGCAATGGAAAAACAACAACTAAGGATATTCTTTTTTCAATATTGAAAGAAAAATTTAAAACAAAAAAAACAGAAGGAAATTACAATAATCACATAGGAGTTCCTTTTACAATATTGACTACTCCAGAAGATACTGAATACATAGTTTTAGAAATGGGAATGAGTAATTTAGGAGAAATAGATTTATTAAGTAAAATTTCACTCCCAGATTATGGGGTAATAACGAATATAGGAGTTTCTCATTTAGAGATATTGAAGAACAAGGAAAATGTTTTCAAAGCAAAAACAGAATTGTTGAATCATATAAAATCAGAAAATATTTTTGTTACTAATGATGATGAGTTTTTGCTTAAATTAAAAGTAAATAAATTAGGCTTCAGTAAAGATGAAAATAATTTAAAAAACCTTAATTATGAAATAGTTTCTTTTCAAGATTCTGAAAAAGGAATAGAGATGGAGTTATCTTTAAATAAAATATCTGAAAACTATAAAATTCCGTTAAATGGAAAATATAATGCTATAAATGCTTCTTTAGCGATAGCTTTAGCTAAGAAAGTAGGAATGAGTAAAAATCAAATAGATAAAGGATTAAAAAAGTGTGTTTTAACACCTATGAGATTTCAAAAATTGAATATAAATGAAACTACTTATATAAATGATGCTTACAATGCCAGTCCTGTATCCATGGAGTTAGGACTTGAAACTTTTAGCAGATTGTATAAACATAATTTCAAAGTGGCTGTTCTAGGCGATATGTTAGAGCTTGGGAGTGAGGAAGAAAAATATCATATTGAAGTAATTCAAAAATCTCAAAATTTGAGTTATGAATTTTTGATTCTTTATGGTCCTAGAATGGAAAAGGCATTTACAAAAATTAAAAACTCCAACAATATAAAAATTATTCAAGATAAAGAAAAAATAGCTGAATTAATTTTAGAACTAATCAAAGAAAATAAAAATAAAAATATCATATCTGTAGTTTATCTTAAAGGTTCTAGAGGAATGAAATTAGAGGAGATTTTAAATGTTATATCTATTAAGTAAAATGATGGAGAAATTTAGTTTTTTATCATCTATATATTTGCGTGGTTTTTTAGCTTTTTTAATTTCTTTTATTCTTATGATTATATTAGGAAAACCTTTTATTAATTATTTGAAAAAAAAGAAATATGGAGAAAGTATCAGAGAAGATGGACCAATGTCTCATCTTTCCAAAAAAGGAACTCCAACAATGGGTGGTGTTTTAATAATAGCAGTAGTTTTAATAACTAATTTTTTGACAGGAGATTTAAGTAATTATTATAATCTTTTTTTAATGTTAGTTACAATACTTTTTGCTTCTATAGGTTTTGTAGATGATTATAAAAAATTTACAGTAAATAAAAAAGGACTTTCTGGAAAAAAGAAACTTTTAGGTCAATTTGCAATAGCAGTATTAATTTGGCTATTCTTAATTTTGCTAAAAATACCAGAACTTGAAGGGCTTCAATTTTCAATAATAAATCCTTTAAATTCAGATAAATTTATATCGTTAGGGATAGTAGGAATGTTATTTTTTATAGGTTTAGTAATTATGGGAAGTTCCAATGCTGTAAATATAACGGATGGATTGGATGGACTTGCAATAATGCCTGTGGTAATATCTTCTCTTATTTTGGCAACTATAGCTTATTTTACAGGACATACGGTTTTAAGTGAGCATTTAAAATTAATGTATATTCCTGGTTCAGGTGAGATAGCAATATATTTAGTCAGTATTTGTGGAGCAGGTTTAGGTTTTCTTTGGTATAATTTTTATCCAGCCCAGATATTTATGGGGGATACAGGTTCTCTTACTTTAGGAGGAATATTAGGAACGGTAGCTATACTTTTAAAGCAAGAGCTTTTGTTACCGATAATAGGTGGAATTTTTGTGTTTGAAGCACTTTCTGTAATAATTCAAGTTGCCTCTTTTAAATTAAGAGGAAAAAGAGTTTTTAAAATGGCTCCTATTCATCATCATTTTGAATTGAGAGGACAATTAGAGACTAAAGTAACAATGAGATTTTGGATAATTTCTATAATGTGTGGAATATTAGCTTTAGGGTTAATAAGATTAAGAGGAATATAAATTACTATAACCACGGTTTTATAGCCGTGGTTATAATAATTTATTAGAATAAATTTTTTAAATAAGGGGAAATACAATGAAAAAAGCAATGATATTTGGTGCAGGAATTAGTGGAAAAAGTGCTGAAAAACTTTTAATTGAAGAAGGTTATAAAACATATTTAGTAGACGATAAAATTGGAATAAAATCAGAAATAGCTTTATCTTTATTAAGTGAGATAGATTTATTTATTAAAAGTCCAGGAGTTCCTTATACAGAATTAGTTAAAAAAGCCTTTTCAATGGGTATAGAAGTTATAGATGAAGTCGAATTAGCTTATAGAAATTTAAAAAGAAAAAATAAAAAGACAAAAATAATAGCGATAACAGGAACTAATGGAAAAACAACAACAACAACAAAAATAGCAGAGCTTATTATTTATACAGGAAAAAAGGCGATAGCTTGCGGGAATATAGGAAAACCTTTTAGTGAAGTAGTTATAGAAAACCAAGACCTCGATTTTATAGTAATAGAACTGAGCTCTTTTCAACTTGAGAATTTAAAAGAATTTAAAGCAGATATATCTATGATAATAAATTTAGCACCAGATCATTTGGAACGTTATTCTAGTGTAGAAAATTATTATGAAACTAAATTTAATATTTGTAAAAATAATAAAATAGAAGAAAAATTTATATTAAATACAGAAGATTTTAATATAATCTCAAGAAAGAACAAAATATTTGGTAAAATTAGTAAAATATCTAAAAAAAATAAAAAAAATTCAGATATTTATATTGAAAATAATAGAATAATGTACGATAATAAGAGTGGTGTTGAAATAAGTGAACTTTCTTTAAAAGGACAGCATAATTTAGAGAACATTTTATTTATTTTAGCTACGGCAAAAATATTAAAATTGAATTTTGAAAAAATAAAACAATTTTTATATACAACTAAAAGTATAGAACATAGATTAGAAGAAGTTTTAACAAAAGAAAATACAGTTTTTATAAATGATTCTAAGGGAACAAATATAGATTCTACAAGATATGCTTTAGAAGCTTTTCCAAAGAGTATCCTAATATGTGGTGGAAAAGACAAAAAACTAGATTTAAATCCTTTAGCTGAGTTAATAATTCTAAATGCAAAAGAGGTTTATTTAATAGGTCAAAATAGAAAAGATATAAAAGAATTATTATTAATTAAGGGATATTCTGAAAATAAAATATTTGACTTAGAAAATTTAGAAAATTGCATAAAAAATCTAAAAGAAAAAATAAAAATAAAAGAAAATAATACGATATTGTTTTCACCAGCTACTTCAAGTTTTGATCAATTCAAAAATTATGAAGAAAGAGGAAACTATTTTAAAAAATTGGTATTGGAAAATTTTGGAGGATAAATTGAAAAAAGTTATATTGACAACTGGAGGAACAGGAGGACATATTTATCCTGCATTAGCTATAGCTGAAGAATTTAAAAGAAAAGGTATAGAAATAATTTTTGTCGGAACAAAAAATAGAATGGAAAATGAAATAGTCCCTGAAGCTGGATATAAATTTATAGGATTGGATATATTTCCGCCAAAAACAATAATTAATATCTTTAAATTTCTAATAGGAGTTTTTACAGCATTTAAAATAGTTTTTAAAGAAAAACCAGATGCTATAATTGGATTTGGAAACTACATCTCTGTTCCAATTCTTTTTGCAGGAGTTGTTTTAAGAAAAAAAATATTTTTACAAGAACAAAATGCTAATTTAGGCCTCACAAATAAAATTTTTTATAAGTTTTGTAAAAAAATATTTTTAGCTTTTGAAACTACTTATGATGAAATACCTATAAAATATGAAAAAAAGTTATTAGTTACAGGAAATCCGTTAAGAAAAGAGATATCAACAATTAATAGAGAGCAAGAAAGAAAAAATTTAAAAGTAAAGGAAAATGAAAAAATACTTTTAGTTACAGGTGGAAGTTTAGGTGCAAAAGATATAAATAATGCTATATTAGAGTATTGGCCTGAAATAATAGAAAATAAAAATATAAGAATTTACTGGGCTACAGGAAAAAATAATTATGATGAAATAATAAAAAAGATAGAAAGAATAAGACCTAATGATGTTGTGAAATCTTATTTTAATAATATGATAAATATTATGGCTGCTTCTGACTTGGTTATTTGTAGAGCTGGAGCATTGACAATTTCAGAAATAATAGAATTGGAAAAGCCTTCTATACTTATTCCTTATAATTCTATAAAAGTTGGACAATACCAGAATGCAAAAATATTAGAAGAAGCTTCTGCAACTTATATTTATAAAAATAGTGAAGTTAATTTAGCTGTAGAAAAAGCTATAGATTTAATAGAACAAAACCAAGAATTAGAAAGATTAAGTACAAAAGTTAAAAATTTAAAGAAAAAAAATGCTGCAGAAGAAATTGTAATGCAAATAGAAAATTGGGAGAGATAAATGTCGAAAATATATTTTGTAGGAATAAATGGTATAGGAATGAGTGGATTGGCTAAAATTATGAAAATAAAAGGATATGATGTAATTGGAGCTGATTTACTTAGAGGATATGTTACAGAAGAATTAGAGGATTTAGGAATAACAGTGTATAATGAGCATAAAGCAGAAAATATGAAAGGCGTTACGACTTTAATAGTTTCTAGTGCAATAAAAAAAGAAAATCCTGAATACTCATACGCTTTAGAAAAAGGAATAAAAATTTTAAAAAGAGGAGAACTTTTAGGAGAATTAATAAACCTAGAAACAGGAATAGCAGTTGCAGGAACTCATGGAAAAACAACAACAAGTTCGATGCTAGCGAGTGTAATGCTTTCTTTAGATCCTACAATTGTGGTAGGAGGAATTTTACCTGAAATTCACTCTAATGCTAAACCTGGAAAATCAAAATATTTTATTGCTGAGGCAGATGAAAGTGATAACTCTTTTTTATTTATGAAACCATCATATTCTATAATTACCAATATAGAAGCTGACCACTTAGAAAATCATGGTTCTTTAGAAAATATAGAAGAATCATTTTCTAAATTTATAGATCAAACAAAAAAAGAGATTATAGTTTGTGGCGATTGTGAAAATTTAAAAAAATTAATAGAAAAAAAGAGTAATGTTATAAAATATTCTTTAGAGAATAAAAATGTCGAAATTTATGCTGATGAAATTAAAATAGAAAATGGAAAAACAAAGTATAAGGTTTATATAAAACAAAAGTTAATTGGAGAGTTCAGCATTTCTATTCCAGGAAAGCATAATATATTAAATACTCTACCAGTAATATATTTATCTTTAAAATTTGGTGTTACCATGGAAGAGTTATTGAAAAAATTAGAAAGTTTTAAAGGTGCAAAAAGAAGATACGATATTTTGTTAGATAAAGAGATGAAGATAATAGATGACTATGCTCATCATCCAACAGAAATAAAAGCAACGTTACAAGGTGCACTGAGTATTGAAAAAAATCCTATTGTAGCTATATTTCAACCTCACAGATATAGTAGAATTAAATTTTTGTTTGAAGAGTTTGAAAATTCTTTTATTGGAGCTGAAAAAGTTTTATTGTTACCAGTGTATAGTGCAGGAGAAAAAAATGTTCATAATGTAACTTTGGAAAATTTAGCTAAAAAAATAAACCATAAAAATATAGAAGTGATAAGCAATACAGATGAATTAGAAAAAAACTTAGTTTTTGAAAAAAACAAAGTATATATATTTATGGGAGCAGGAGATATTTCAAAAATAGCTCAAAAAATAGTAAAAAATAGAGAAGGGATTAAAAATGAAAATATATAAAAATCATGAAATGAAAGCACATTCCAATATGAAAGTTGGAGGAAAAACTAAAAATTATTTTGAAGTAGAGAAAAAAGAAGAGCTTGTAGATATAGTAAATAATTATGAAAAACTGTTTATAATAGGAAATGGAACTAATACTTTAATAAAAGATGGAGAATTAGAAACTAATTTTATTTCTTTAAAGAAATTAAATAAAATAGAAGAATTAGGTAATAATTTACTCAAAGTAGAGAGTGGTGTTGATTTTTCTAATTTAGTTGACTATACTGAGAAAGAAAATTATACAGGTTTGGAGAATTTATCAGGAATTCCAGGAACTGTAGGCGGATTGATTTACATGAATGGTGGAGCTTATGAAAGTGAAATTTTTGATCATGTAATCAAAATAGAAGTTTTAGATGAAAATAAAAGAATAAGAGAGATTGAAAAAGAAAACATAGATTTTTCATATAGAAATACAGAAATTCAAAGAAAAAAATGGATAGTAATTTCAGCAACATTCCATTTTGAAAAAGGTCACAACAAAGCAAAAGTTGAAGAATTAAAAAGAAAAAGGGAAGAGAGACACCCTTTAGAACTTCCAAATTTAGGAAGTAGTTTTAAAAATCCGAAAGGAAAATTTGCAGCAAAATTAATAATAGAATCAGGAGTTCAAGGATACAGAGTAGGAGACGCTCAAGTTTCAGAAAAACACCCTAATTTTATTGTGAATTTAGGAAATGCAACTTTTGAAGATATGATTCAGCTTATAAAACATGTAAAAGAAGAAGTTAAATTAAAAACAGGAATAACTTTAGAAGAGGAGATAGTAATAATAAATGAATAGTATAAAAAATTTCAAAATAGCAGTTTTTATGGGTGGTATCTCTTCTGAAAGGGAAGTTTCTTTAAGAACAGGAGCAGCAATATTGAATAGCTTAAAAAAACAAGGATATAGCGCTTATAAAGTCGATTTAAACGAAGAAAATATTTTAAACGCTTTTACAGAAAATGAATATGATCTAGCTTATCTAGCACTTCATGGAGAGTTTGGAGAAGATGGAAGAATTCAAAGTATTTTGGATATACTATCAAAGCCTTATACAGGTTCAGGAGTAACTGCGAGTGCTGTGGCTATGGATAAAATCTTAACTAAAAAAATAGCTTTTTTAGCAGGGATAAGAGTTCCTAAAACATATATTACTTTAGAAGAAATAGACGAATATCCAGTTATAATAAAGCCTGCTAAAGAAGGTTCAAGTGTAGGGTTATATCTTTGTAAAAATAAAGAAGCTGCAGAACAAGCATTAATCGCTTTAAAATCTAAAAAACCTATAATAGAAGAGTTTATAGAAGGAGAAGAGTTAACTTCAGGAGTTATAAATGGAGAAAGCTTAGGAGTTTTGAGAATAAAACCTCTAAAAGGTATTTATGACTATGAAGCTAAATATTCTGTAGGAGGTTCAATCCATGAATATCCAGCTAAAATAGAAAAAAATGCTTATGATGAAGCGGTGAATGGAGCTTTAAAAATACATGAAGAATTAGGTTTGGAAGGTATTTCGAGAAGTGATTTTATATTAAAAGATGGAAAATGTTATTTTTTAGAAGTTAACACTTGTCCAGGAATGACAGAAACAAGTTTAATACCAGAGTTAGGAACAATAAAAGGGTATGTGTTTGATGATTTGGTAAGAAAAATGGTAGAAACATTTGTCCATAAAAATCATAAATAAAAGGAGATTAGAATGAAATTATTTCTAGGTTCTTTGTTTATATTAATATCCTTATTTTCTATTTATGATATTGAAAACAGTTTTTTGCATAAAGATGTTTTTAAAATACAAGAGTTAAAAATAAGTGGAGAATTTTCAACACTTAAAACTGAAGTTTTGAAATTTGGAAACGAACTTTATATGAAAAACATTTGGGAGATAGATAAAAACAAAATCGAAAAAACTTTAAAAGAAGATATAAGAGTAGAAAAAGTAAATGTAGATTTTAAAAATCTTTCTGAAATTTCTATCTATATAGAAGAAAAAAAAGCTTATTATTATGTTAATTTACAAGAAGAAATATATATGGTTGACAAAAAAGGTGAAATATTTGCCCTTTTGAATGAAACTCAATTAAAGAATATTCCTATTATATATATTAAAAATTTTGATGAAATACAAAAAGCTATAGAACTTTTAAAAAAAATAAAAGATGATAAGTTTTTAGAAATGGTGTCTCAAGTTTATATTGAGTCAGATCAAGAAATAAATTTATTGATTGATGGAAAAACTATCGTGAAAACAAATTTAGAAGTGGTTGAAAATAAATACTTAAGATTGAGAGATTTGTTTATAGAATTATCTAAAGATCAAAAAATAGAATACATAGATTTAAGATTTGATGGATTTGTAGTAAAGGAACAAGGGAGAGAAAATGTCGAGTAATGAAAATTTCGTAAAAGCAGTTATAGATATAGGAAACTCTAAAATAAAAATTTTATTAGGAGAAAGCTCAGAAATGGGTGGTAAAATAAAAATCATAGGGATAGGGGAATCAGAAACTAAAGGATTAAAAAAATCTTTAATAGAAAACCCAGAAGATTTAACAGAGTCTATAAGAAAAGCAATTAAATCTGTAAAAGAAACATTAAAAGTAACTATTGAAAAAGCTACTGTGGGAATAAGTAGTCCAAATATTAAATCTAAAACAATAAGTAAAAAAATAAATTTTGCAGAATGTGAGATAACTCAAAAAGAAATAAATCTTCTTTTTGAAGAAGCAGAAAAAGAGGTTTTAAAATCAGGAGAAAAAGTTATAAAAAAAGAGATGTATAATGTAAGAGTAAATAATTCTGGAATAATAAAAAATCCTCTTGAAATATTAGGAAAAGAACTTCAAGCAGATGTACATTTAATCTGTATAGATGAATCAGAGTATAAAGGCTATGAAGAAGTTGTAAATCGTGCAGGACTTATGATTGAAAATATAGTGTTAAATTCTTGTGGTTCAGCAGAAGCTGTTTTAGATGAGGAAGAAAAAAATATGGGTGTGGCACTTATAGATATTGGAGAAGGTATTACAGATATTTTAATGTTTAAAAATGGAAAGTTAATTTATTCTAAATCTATTCCTTTAGGTGGGATGCACTATATAAATGATATAAGTTACATTCTGGATATTTCACGTGAAGAATCATTTGAAATATTAAAAAAAATGAAAACAAGAGAAATAAATGATGAAAGTATAGAAATTAAAGAAAATAAAACAGTAACAGTTCAATATATAAAAAATATAATAGATGCAAGAACAGAAGATATAACTAAATTTATAGTTCAAACTATAGAAGAATCAGGATTTAACGGTTACTTAGGAAAAGGTATTGTAATAACAGGTGGAACAGTTGTTTTAGAAGAATTATTAAAAAAAATAGCTAGCGAAACAGGTTATAAAGTTATAAAGAAAAGACCTTTAAAATTAGATGGGTTAAATGTAGAGGATGCTTCTTATGCAAGTGCTATAGGAATTTTAATAGATAGTATAAATATAGAAAAAAAATTTATTGAAGAGAAAAGAATTGAAAAATCTGAAAAAATAGAAATTTTTGATTTTGAAAAAAACAAATTTGAAGAAAAATTTGAAATTGAGGAAGAAACAGAAAACGAAGATAAAAAAAGTAAAGGCTTCTTTAAAAATATTATGAATAAGCTATCAAATTACATATAAATAGGGGGATGAAAATGTTGATTAACGAAGGAATTGTTAAAATAAAAGTTATAGGAGCAGGTGGAGCAGGTGGAAACGCAATCAATGATATGATTGAAAGTGGAGTTCACGGAGTAGAGTTTATAGCTGCTAATACAGATGCACAAGATTTAAATCGTTCTTTAGCTGATGTAAGAATTCAGTTAGGAGAAAAATTGACAAGAGGACTAGGAGCAGGAGCCGATCCTGAAAAAGGAAGATTGGCAGCAGAAGAAGATGCAGAAAAATTAAAAGTTCTATTAGAGGGAACAGACATGCTTTTCATAACTTCTGGAATGGGAGGAGGAACAGGAACAGGTTCATCTCCTGTAATAGCTAGATTGGCTAAAGAATTAGGGATTTTGACAGTTGCAGTTGTAACTAGACCATTCTCATTTGAAGGAAATAAAAGAAAAAGAAATTCAGATTCAGGGATAGAAGAGCTTAAGAAAACAGTAGATTCTTTAGTTATTATTCCAAATGATAAACTGTTTGAATTACCAGATAAAACTATCACTTTTCAAAATGCATTTAAAGAAGCGAACAATATACTTAAAATAGGTATTAAAGGTGTGGCTGATTTAATGATTGGAAACGGACTTATCAACTTAGACTTTGCAGATATAAAAACAACTATGTACGATTCAGGAATAGCTGTATTAGGTTTTGGAGAAGGAAGTGGAGAGAATAGAGCGGTAAAAGCTACTGAAAAAGCTCTTCAATCACCATTATTAGAAAAATCAATAAATGGAGCAAGTAAAATACTTATAAATATAACAGGTTCTTCATCAGTAACTCTTATGGAAGCTAATACTATATCAGAAATGATAGGAGATGCAGCAGGAAAAGAAACAGAAGATGTTATGTTTGGACTTGCAATAGATGAAAGCTACGGAGATAGAATTCAAGTTACAGTAATAGCTAATAATTTTATGGATGAAACTGAAAAAGCAGAACCTTTTATTCAGGTTGCTCCTCCAAAGTCAGAAGAAAAAAAAGAAAAAGTAGTTGAAAAATCAAATGTAGCAGATTTAGATTTGCCACCTTGGATTAGAAATAATAATAAGTAATTAAAAAAACTATAAAAAGAACTTTAGAACTATTCAAGTTTTTAAAGTTCTTTTTTTTAAAACGAAAAAATAGGAGAGATTATGGAAAAGTTTTTTTTAGATATTAAAAAATATAAAAATTTACATTATGACTCTAGAAAAATAACCCCAGGAGATGTTTTTGTTGCTTTAGAAGGAAGTAGTGTGGATGGTCATAACTACATAGATATTGCAATAAAAAATGGTGCTACAGGAGTTCTTATATCTAAAGAAGTAGAAAAAAAAAATGGAGTGGAATATTATTTAGTAGAAAATTTAAGGAAAAATTTAGGAGAAATAGCAAGTGAATTTTATGGATATCCTCAAAATAAAATTAAAATAATAGGTATTACGGGAACTAATGGAAAAACAACAACAACATATTTATTGGAATCAATACTAGGAAGTGACAAAGTTTCGAGAATAGGAACTGTTGAATATAAAATAGGAAAAGAAATAATAGATGCTCCGAATACAACGCCAGAATCTTTGGATATTATAAAAATGTGTAAAGCTTCTGTGGAAAGAGGAATGGAATATCTTGTTATGGAAGTAAGTTCTCATGCCCTTATGCTTGGAAGAGTAGATATGCTAAAATTTGATGTAGCTATATTTAGTAATTTAACTCCTGAACATTTGGATTTTCATAAAAATATGGAAGAGTATTTTAATGCAAAAAAAGAACTTTTTTTAAAATTAAAAAAGAATGGAATAGCTGTTATCAATTTAGATGACAAGTCTGGAGAAAGATACTTTAAAGAGTTTGAAGGAATAAGTTATGGTTTGAATTCTGGAGAGTTAAGAGCAGAATATGTACCTAATAAAATAGATGAAATCATTGTTCATTATGGAGAAAAAAAATCAAAAAATATAAAAATAAATCTTCTAGGAAAATATAATTTGTATAATTTACTTTCTGCAATAGGTGGTGCTTTAGCAGTAAATAAAGATTTTTACAATATTTTAGAAAAAATAAAAAATACAAAAACAGCTCCTGGAAGATTTGAAACTATAAATTGTAAACAAGATTTTTTAGCACTTGTAGATTATGCACATACTGAAGATGCTTTAGAAAATTTATTAAAAACAGTTGAAGAGATAAAGAAATCTAGAATTATAACAGTTTTTGGTTGTGGTGGTGATAGAGATAAAACTAAAAGAGCAAAAATGGCAAAAGTTGCTGAAAAATATAGTGATATAGTAATTCTTACAGCAGATAATCCTAGAACTGAGTCACTCGTAGAGATTATATCTGACTCTGAAAAAGGATTCACTAAAAAAAATCATTTAGTAGAGATTGATAGAGAAAAAGCTATAAAAAAAGCTATTGATTTAGTTTGTAAAAATGATATAGTAGTAGTAGCAGGAAAAGGGCATGAAACTTATCAAATAATAGGAAAAACGAAATTTCATTTTGATGATAAAGAAATACTCTGTAGAGAAATATTAAAAAAAATGGAGGTAAAAAATGATAGTAACTAAAGTAAAAGAAATAAAAATAGCAGAGAAATTTAGTATTGGTGGAAAACAAAGATTTACTCTTATAGCTGGTCCTTGTGTAATAGAATCAGAAGAGATGATAATGGAGATAGCTGAAAAGTTAAAAAAAATATGTAAAAAATTAGAAATAAATCTTATCTTCAAATCTTCTTTCGACAAAGCTAATCGTTCATCTATAAATGGTTTTAGAGGACCAGGTTTAGAAGAGGGAATGAGAATATTAAAAAGAGTTAAAGATGAGCTAGGATTACCAATTATAACAGACGTACATGAAACTTGGCAATGTGCAGAAGTAGCTAAAACTGCAGATATACTTCAAATTCCAGCATTTTTATCTAGACAAACAGATCTTTTAATAGCAGCAGCAGAAACAGGATTACCTATAAATATAAAAAAAGGTCAATTTTTAGCTCCATGGGATATGAAAAATGTTGTTAAAAAAATGGAAGATTCAGGAAATTCAAATATTTTACTTTGTGAAAGAGGAAGTAGTTTTGGATATAACAATATGGTAGTGGATATGAGATCATTCTTAGAAATGAGAAAATTTGGTTATCCAATAGTTTTTGATGTAACTCATGCAGTTCAAAAACCAGGAGGTCTAGGAGATGCAACTTCTGGAGATAGAGAGTATGTTTTTCCTCTTATGAGAGCAGGATTAGCAATAGGAGTAGATGCGATTTTTGCTGAAGTTCATCCAAATCCAAAATGTGCAAAGTCAGATGGTCCTAATATGCTTAAACTAGATGAGTTAGAGGATATTCTGAAAGTTGCAATAGCCATAGATGACTTGGTAAAGGGGAACTAAAATGGATATAGTCAATTATGCAAAATCAATTTTTGACGAAGAAATAGAGGCTTTAAAAGTAGTAAAGGAAAAAATATCACAAGAAATTGCTCAAATATCAGAGTTGATATTGAATTGTTCAGGAAAAGTAGTAATTACTGGAATAGGAAAATCAGGAATAATAGGAAAAAAAATAGCAGCAACTTTAGCATCTACTGGAACTTTAGCTGTTTTTATGAACTCTGCCGAAGGTCTTCATGGAGATTTAGGAATAATAGATTTTAAAGATGTTGTAATTGCTATTTCTAATAGTGGAAACAGTGATGAAATTTTATCAATACTTCCATCGATTAAGCAAATTGGAGCTAAAATAGTTGCTATGACAGGAAATGTTAATTCAGGACTAGGACAAGCTGCTGACCATATTTTGGATATAGGTGTAGATTCAGAAGCTTGTCCTTTAAATCTAGCTCCTATGTCCTCTACAACAGCCACTTTAGTTATGGGAGATGCCTTGGCTGCTGTACTTATAAAACTTAGAAATTTTAAACCTGAAAATTTTGCTGTTTATCATCCAGGTGGAAGTTTAGGAAGAAGACTTCTTATGAAGGTAAAAGATGTAATGCACAGTGATGAAAAACTACCAACTTGCAGTGGTGAAAGTAGTATGGATGAAGTTGTTATTATTATGAGTAATAAGAGATTGGGAACAGTTTGTGTTATCGAAGAAAATAAAATGATAGGAATAATCACAGAGGGAGATGTTAGAAGGGCTCTCAGAAGAAAAAATGAATTTTTCAATTTGAAAGCTGAAGAGATTATGACTAAAAATTTTATAAAAATAGAAGAGAGTAAAATGGCGATAGACGCTTTGGAACTTATGGAAAATAGAGAGAGTCAAATATCTGTACTTCCAGTATTTAATAAAGAAAAAATTGTTGGAGTAGTTAGAATACATGATCTATTGAAAGCAGTGGGAAAATAAAAAACTTAAAGTTGACGAAGTTAGTAAAGTATTGTATAATTATTTTATAATTTAAAAAAATAGGAGGAGATTGATTATGGTAACTAAAGACATGAACATATTAGAAGCGGTTCAAAAACATCCAATTATAACAAAAGTATTTCAAAATTATGGATTAGGATGTGTAGGATGTATGGTAGCAGCAGGTGAAACTTTAGGAGAAGGAATATCTGCTCATGGTTTAGATGCTGAAAAATTAATTGGAGAAATGAATCAATTAATAGAAGCAGAAGCTAAATAAAAAAATAAAGACCTTTAAAAATGAGAAAATTTTTAAAGGTTTTTTTAATTTCTTTCAGAACTAAATAAAAAAAAGTAAATATTTTCAAAAAAAACAAAAAAAGTTTGACACTAATTTAAAAATGTGATAATATTTGTTTTGTATGGAGAGTTATCCTAATTGGTAAGGAATCGGTCTTGAAAACCGACGTCGTAAGACTTCAGAGTTCGAGTCTCTGGCTCTCCGCCAGACAATATGGTGAAATGGCAGAGCGGCCGAATGCGCTCCCCTGCTAAGGGAGTATACCGTTAACCCGGTATCGAGAGTTCAAATCTCTCTTTCACCGCCATTTTTATAAGTATAAAGGTGGTTATACTGCCTTTTTTTTATACATTGCATCCATAGCTCAATTGGATAGAGCGTCTGACTACGGATCAGGAGGTTGTGGGTTCGATTCCTGCTGGGTGCGCCATACAATTAAAAAGTTTGACAAGATTTTAATTGTATGTTAAAATCTTAAAAGATAAATAAGTTAAATACAAGAAGAAACCCCTGTTTCTCACCTTAAATACTAAAATTTAGAAATTTTAAGGTTAATAACATAAAAAATATAAATTTGAATTTATATTTAAGAATTTGTGTTTATAATGGGGCGTTTCTATACGTCCTTTTTTTATGAATATTTGGAGGTGTTTATTATTTCTGACAAAGTTAGAATTAATGAAAAAATTAGAGGTAAAGAGTTTAGAATCATATCTGAAACAGGAGAGCAATTAGGGATTATGTCATCAGTTGAAGCTCTTGAATTAGCTGCTAGTCAAGAATTAGATTTAGTAGAAATTTCTCCTGCAGCAAATCCACCAGTTTGTAAAATAATGAACTATGGAAAGTTTAAATATGAACAAACTAGAAAACAAAAAGAAGCTAAGAAAAACCAAAAACAAGTTGTTCTTAAAGAAGTAAAAGTAAGTGCTAGAATTGATACACATGATTTAGAAACAAAAATAGGTCACGTGGAAAAATTTCTAGAGAAAGACAACAAAGTAAAAGTGACTCTAACTCTTTTTGGTAGAGAAAGAATGCATGCGGACTTGGGAATAAATACTCTTGAGATGATAGCAGATAAATTTGCTGAAGTAGCAGAGGTGGAAAAAAAGTATAGAGATAAGCAAAAGCATATCATACTTACACCGAAAAAAAAATAGTTAATATTTAAAAGAGGAGGATACACAAAAATGGCAAAAATGAAAACTCATAGAGGAGCTAAGAAAAGAATTAAAGTTACGGGAACAGGAAAGTTCATCGTTAAACATTCTGGAAAAAGCCACATCTTAACAAAAAAGTCAAAAAAGAGAAAAAACAATCTTAAGAAAGATATGGTAGTTACAGAAACTTTAAAGAAACACATGAAAGCTCTATTACCATACGGAATTGGAAGATAATAAGAGAATTTTCGAAGAGATAGGAGGAACGAAAGAATGAGAGTTAAAACTGGAATAGTAAGAAGAAGAAGACATAAAAGAGTTTTAAAAGCAGCTAAAGGATTTAGAGGTGCTTCTGGTGACGTTTTCAAGCAAGCCAATCAAGCAGTTATGAAAGCAGCTGTTTATTCAACTAGAGATAGATTAGTAAGAAAGAGAAAAATGAGACAGCTTTGGATCATAAGAATCAACGCTGCAGCTAGAATAAACGGAATAACTTATTCAGTTCTTATGAACGGATTAAAGAAAGCCGAAATAACTTTAGATAGAAAAGTATTAGCTGATATCGCTCTTAACAATGCAGCTGAGTTTGCAAAGTTAGTAGAAATAGCTAAAAAAGCTAACTAATTTTTATAAATTAAGGAGATAACTTTAAGTTGTCTCTTTTTTTTTTTCAAAATTATGATATAATAGTTCATAGGGAGTATTGGGGAATATTGATGAATTAGGGAGGGAATATGTTAAGAACAGAAATTTTTAAAATTTATTCGAATAAGAATATGGAATTTTTAAATGACAAAGAAGAAGAGGTAAGATTAAAACTTTTGCTTGAGCCAAAAAATTTGAAAAAATTAAAAGAATTAGGGGAAATTCTTTATTATAAAAGAGATGTAGAAGGGGCTATATCTGTATATGAAAAAATGATAGAATTGGAAAATAATGAACATGAATTTTTAGGTTTTTTAGGTTATCTTTATTATGAAGCTGAAAATTTAAATAGAGCTATAAAATGTTTAGAAAAATCTTTAGAATTAGATCCAGGCGATCCTTTTAAGTATTTTTTATTAGGGAACGCTAACTCAAGACTAGGTTTTATAAAAGAAGCTGTTTTTAATTATGATTTTGCAATATTTTTAGATTTCGATATGTATAGTGCACATTTAGATTTTGCAAAAAAATATGAAGAGATGAATAGAATAGAAAAATCTGTAAGAGAATATAAGGCTGCTTATGAAATAGACCCTAGAGATATAAAGATTAAAGAAAAAATAAAAAGTTTAACGAAATAAAAAATTTGGATAGAATTTTTCTATCCAAATTTTTTTAAAGGATGGTGAAAAATTGGTTTCTGGAATATCTTTATTGATACTGTTTTTTATAGTAATAGGAATTGCAACAGGAAAAAGTATGAACTTAATGCCTATAATTTTCCTTTTGATTATAATTTTAATTTTTTCTTTTGGAGTTGAAGTAATAGCTTGGTTATTTGCTAATCCATTTATTTTTTTAATTGTTATTGGATTATATATATACAATAAAAAAAATCAGTCTAAAAAACAAAAGAAAACTCATTTTTATTACAAAAATACAGGAACACATCAAGACTTTGAAGAGTTTTTTAAGCAAGCTGGAGGTTTTCAGTATGGAGAAGGTGGAGGTTACTACAAAAATCAAACTGGAACTTTTGGAGAAATTAGAGATATAAAAAAAGATTATGAAAATTTGAATATTTCTGAAGTTGCAACTAAAGAAGAAGTTAAGAAAGCTTATAGAACATCTGCAAAACTTCATCATCCGGATAAGTTTGCCAATGCCACAGAAAAAGAAAAAGAGTATCATGAAAAAAAATTTAAAGAGATAAATGAAAGTTATGAAAATATAATGAAAAAATTAACTTAGTTTTTGATGAAAAATTAATCAAAATGCAAATAATTGAAATTTAAAAATTACGTAAAATAAAAAAATGTGTTATAATTTCAAAAGATGTTTTAATTATACTGATAAAAACTTAGGAGAAAAAAATGAAACTAAAAACTCTTATTCTTGCAGCAGGAAAAGGAACTAGAATGAAATCTGATTTACCAAAGGTTATTCATAAAGTTAATGGAGTTCCTATGGTGAAAAAAATAATGGATATATTAAAAGAAATAGGGGTAGAGGATAATATCCTTATTCTAGGCCATAAAAAAGAAATTGTTTTAGAAGAGGTTGGTCAAATAGAGTATGTAGTTCAAGAAGAGCAACTAGGGACAGGACATGCAATAATAATGGCTAAAGAAAAATTTAAAAATTACGATGGTGATGTTATGGTTCTTTGTGGAGACACTCCACTTTTAACTTCTAGTACGTTAAAACAATTATATAAACAGCATAAAGAGTCTGGTTCAGTTACAACTATACTAACTTCTATTTATGAAAATCCTTTTGGTTATGGAAGAATAATGAAAGATGGAGAAAAAGTTTTAGGAATTGTAGAGGAAAAAGAAGCTGATGAAAAAATAAAGAAAATAAAAGAGGTAAATGCAGGAGTTTATTGTTTTAACTCTAAAGAACTTTTTTTAGCACTTGATAAAATTGAAAATAACAATGATAAAGGTGAATATTATTTAACAGATGTTATTGGAATTCAAGTAAAACAAAATAAAAAAGTTGAAAGTTTTATCTTGCAAGATAATATAGAAATATTAGGAGTTAATTCAAAAGTAGAATTATCTCAAGCAGCAGAAGTATTGAGAGAAAGAAAAAACAAAGCTCTTATGGAATCTGGAGTAATCTTAATAGATCCTAAAAATACATATATAGAAGAGTATGTAGAAATAGGAAAAGATACAATAATTTATCCTGGTGCTTTAATTCAAGGTGTCACTAAAATTGGTGAAAATTGTGAAATTCTAGGTAGTAGTCGTATTATAGATTGCAAAATAGGAAATGATGTTAGAATAGAAAGTTCAGCTTTAGAAGAGAGTATAATAGAGGATAAAGCAACAATAGGTCCTTTTGCTCATCTAAGACCAAAATCTCATCTAAAGGAAAAAGTGCATGTTGGAAACTTCGTTGAAATAAAAAAATCTACACTTGAAAAAGGAGTAAAAGCAGGACATTTAACTTATTTAGGAGATACTACTGTTGGTCAAAATACCAATATAGGAGCAGGAACAATCACTTGTAACTATGATGGGAAAAATAAATTTAAAACTGTTATAGGAGAAAATGCTTTTATAGGAAGTAATACTATGCTAGTAGCCCCTGTAACAGTTGGAGATGGAGCATTGACAGCAGCAGGATCCGTAATAACTAAAGATGTACCTTCAAATGCTTTAGGAGTGGCAAGAAGTAAACAAACAATAAAACTTGAATGGAGGAAAAATTAAATGATTAGTTCGGAAAACGTAAAAATATTCTCTGGAACTTCAAATATCGAATTAGCTGAAAAAATAGCTAACAAAATTGGTGTTGAATTAGGAGATTCTAAAATTGTTAGATTTGAGGATGGGGAAATCTATGTAAAAATAGATGAAACAGTAAGAGGAAGAGACATATTTGTGATTCAATCTACTTCGAATCCAGTGAATGAACATTTAATGGAAGTTTTAATTTTTATTGATGCTTTAAGAAGAGCTTCGGCTAAAAGTATAACTGTATTAATGCCTTATTATGGATATGCTAGACAAGATAGAAAATCAAGTCCAAGAGAACCAATTACTTCTAAATTAGTTGCTAATCTACTTACTGTTGCTGGAGCAACAAGAGTAATGACTATGGATTTACATGCTGATCAGCTACAAGGATTCTTTGATATTCCAGTAGATCACCTTCAAGCATTACCACTTCTTGCAAAATACTTTATAAATAAAGGATTATCTGGAGATAAAGTAGTAGTAGTTTCACCTGATATTGGTGGAGTAAAACGTGCTAGAAAACTTGCAGAATGGCTAGATTGTAAAATAGCTATAATTGATAAAAGAAGACCAAAACCTAATATGTCAGAAGTTATGAATGTAATAGGAGAAGTTGAAGGAAAAATAGCTATATTCATAGATGATATGATAGATACTGCTGGAACTATGACAGGAGGGGCTGATGCTATAATTGCAAGAGGAGCTGTTGAAGCATACGCTTGTTGTACTCATGGAATTTTTTCAGGACCTGCTATAGAAAGAATTCAAAAATCAAGCTTAAAAGAAGTTGTAATAACAGATTCGATAAAACAACCTAAAAATAAGCAAATAGATAAAATAAAAGTATTGTCTTCTTCAGGAATTTTTGCAGAAGCTATAACAAGAATAGTTCACAACGAAGCTATATCTGACCTTTTTGAAAAAAAACCAGTATAAAAATTTAGAGAACGATTTACGTTCTCTTTTTTTTTCTCGATTTTTAATGAAAAATATGATAAGATGCTTATAAGAATTATAAAATACAGAATAAAGGTGTTAGATATGGTACATATACTATTTAAAGCTGAAAAGCTTGATTATGAAAAGATAAAAAAATTTATAAAGATGGACAATCTAATTATTTATCCCACTGACACTGTTTATGGGATAGGTGGAAGAATTGATTCACAAAATGCATTAGAAAAAATTTATAAGGCAAAAAGTAGAGAATTTTCTTCTCCTTTGATAGCATTGATTAGTAACAAAGAAAACATGTATAAAATTGCTGAGGTTAGTCTTGCTAAAAAAGAAAAACTAGAAAAGTTAGTTGAAAATTTTTGGCCTGGCGGTTTAACAATAATTTTAAAAAAGAAAGAAAATGTCCCTGGAATAATGGTTTCTTACGGAGAAACGGTGGGAATAAGGATGCCAAATCATGAAGTTGCACTGAAAATAATAGAAAGTGCAGGTGGAATTTTTCCTACAACAAGTGCAAATGTTTCAGGAGAACATACACCAAAAAAATATGAAGAGCTTTCTGATAAAATCAAATCAAAAGCTGATATTATTATAGATGGAAAAAAATGTCCAGTTGGCACAGAGTCTACGATAATAGATTTAAGCAATAAAAAAATAAAAGTATTAAGAGTTGGGGCTATTTCTCTAGAAGAGATAGAAGCAGTAATTGGAAAAATTTAATCTAGGGGGAACATAAAAAATGAAAGTACAAAAAATGAATCCAAATAATATGAATGCTATGCAAATGAATAATGCTTCAGCTATGATGGGAGCAATGAATATGATGCAAAAATTAGGAAAAGGAAAAAGAAAATATTCAGTAGAATTAGAAAAAAATGATAAAAAGTTTTTGGGTAAATTTTTAGAAGAAGCTAAAAAGCAGTTTCCTCAAACAGGAGATCAAGGAGTTAAACCAATAATAGAATTTTTTGATTATATTAATTCTATTTGTAAAGATGTGGCAAAAAAAGAATTGAAACTTAGCTTTGAAGAGTTAGAATTCCTAAAAAAAATGTTATCAGATTCAGTCAAAGGAATGGAAGGCATGAGTTTTAACTGGTACCAATTAGTAAGAAAAGTTATGGTAAAACTAATGGTAAAGCAATATAGAGAGCTTTTAAAAAAGATAAACTAATAAAAACATATTAGATATAGTACATTTGATATGTAAAATATTGACATGATAGAAAAAAAATGATATAATTACTCGTTATTTAAAAATACACACTAGTTATTTCTAAGCATGGTGGTCCTATGGACAGTTTAGTTTTGAGATTAGTGGAAGAAAATAACCTAATACACTTAATTTTAAGGAGGAAAAAAATGGCAGTAATAACAATGAAACAATTATTAGAAGCTGGAGTTCACTTTGGACACCAAGCAAAAAGATGGAATCCAAAAATGAAACCGTATATCTTCACGGAGAGAAACGGAATACATGTAATCGATCTTCATAAGTCTCTTAAGAAGATAGAGGTTGCTTATGATGCTTTAAGAGAAATTGCTTCTAACAACGGTAAAGTATTATTTGTTGGAACAAAAAAGCAAGCTCAAGATGCAGTAAGAGAGCAAGCTGAAAGATCAGGAATGTTTTATGTAAACAACAGATGGTTAGGTGGAATGTTAACTAACTATAAAACAATAAAAGCTAGAATAGCTAGATTAAAAGAATTAGAAACTATGGAAGCTGATGGAACTTTAGATACAGCTTACACAAAGAAAGAGGCTGCTAACTTCAGAAAAGAATTAGTAAAGCTTTCTAAAAACTTATCTGGAATTAAAGACATGGCAGATGTTCCAGCAGCTATATTTATAGTTGATGTTAAAAAAGAAACTCTTGCGGTAGTAGAAGCTGCTAACTTAGGAATACCTGTATTCGCTATGATCGATACAAATGTAGATCCTGATTTAATAACTTTCCCAATTCCTGCAAATGATGATGCAATAAGATCAGTAAAACTTATCGCTTCTGTAATGGCTAACGCTATAATTGAAGGAAATCAAGGTAAAGAAGTTGCTGGCGCTGAAACTGTAAACGTAGAAGAAGGTTCAGCTGAGTAATTAATTTATATAAAACTTTGGAATTGAGTAATTTTTTTTAGATTACTCAATTCTTTATATAAAAAACAAAATAACAAAATGAAAATAACTAGGAGGATGAAATGGCAGAAATAACAGCTAGCTTAGTAAAAGAGTTAAGAGAAAGAACAGGTGCTGGAATGATGGATTGTAAAAAAGCACTTGTAGAAATGGGTGGAGATATCGAAAAATCGATAGATTTACTAAGAGAAAAAGGAATAGCAAAAGCTGCTAAAAAAGCTGGAAGAGTTGCTGCTGAAGGACTAGTATTTGATGCAATATCTGCAGATAAGAAATCAGCAGTAGTTTTAGAATTCAACTCTGAGACTGACTTCGTTGCTAAAAATCCTGAATTTGTAGATTTTGGAAAAAAATTAGCAGAATTAGCTTTAACTAATGATATCAAAACTATAGAAGAGTTAAACTCACTTGAAATGGAAGCTGGAAAGACTGTAGCAACTTCTGTATCTGAGCTTATCGCTAAAATAGGTGAAAATATGAATTTAAGAAGATTCGATAAAGTAACTTCTGCTGAAGGATTTGTAACTGTTTACAATCACTTAGGAGGAAAATTAGGAGTTATAGTTGAGTTGACTGGAGAAGCTACAGAAGCTAGCATATTAAAAGCTAAAGATATAGCTATGCATGTAGCAGCTATGGATCCACAATATCTTGATAAATCAGAAGTTACAACTGATGATTTAGAGAGAGAGAAAGAAATTTCTAGAAAGCAATTAGAAGCTGAAGGAAAACCAGCTCAAATAATTGAAAAAATATTACTTGGAAAAATGAACAAGTTCTATGAGGACAACTGTTTAGTTAACCAAATATTTGTAAAAGCTATGAACAAAGAAACTATTGCTCAATTTGCAGGAGAGAACAAAGTTGTTTCTTTCAAAAGATACAAAGTTGGAGATGGAATTGAAAAAGAAGAAGTAGATTTCGCAGCAGAAGTTGCAGCTCAGCTTAAAGCATAGTCTTGAACTTGAGTGAGAGGTGCAATTTGCACCTCTCTTTTTTCTTGAAAAATAAAAAAATCAAAAATAAAAGGAGAAATACATGAAAGCTGCATACAAAACGGTTCTTTTAAAGTTGAGTGGAGAAGCATTGATGGGAGAACAAGATTTTGGAATTTCTTCCGAAGTAATAACTTCTTATGCAAAGCAAATCAAAGAGGTAATAGAGTTAGGTGTTGAACTAGCTATTGTTATTGGTGGTGGAAATATATTCCGTGGTTTATCAGGTTCTACTCAAGGGATAGATAGAGTTACTGGTGATCATATGGGAATGCTAGCAACAGTAATAAATTCTTTAGCTCTTCAAAATGCTGTTGAAAAACTAGGTGTAGAATGTAGAGTTCAAAGTGCTATAGAGATGCCTAAAATAGCAGAACCTTTTATTAAAAGAAAAGCTCAAAGACATTTAGAAAAAGGAAGAGTAGTAATATTTGGTGGTGGAACAGGAAATCCTTACTTTACAACAGATACAGCAGCAGCACTGAGAGCAATTGAAATAAATGCTGATGTGGTAATGAAAGCTACAAAGGTTGATGGTATCTATGACAAAGACCCTATGAAGCATTCAGATGCAGTAAAGTATGACAAAGTAAGCTATACAGAAGTTTTAAGCAAAGATCTTAAAGTTATGGATGCAACAGCTATATCACTTTGTAGAGAAAATAAGCTTCCTATTATAGTTTTTGATTCTGTAACAGAAGGAAATATATTGAAAGTTATTTGTGGACAAAATTTAGGAACTACAGTAGTAGAGGAATAATTAAAGTATAAAAGGAGAAAAAAATGCCAGCAGTTAAATTAATGAATGAATCAAAAGATAAAATGAATAAAGCCGTAGAATCTACAAGAACTAGATTCACATCAATAAGAGCAGGAAGAGCCAATGTATCAATGTTAGATGGAGTAAAAATTGACATGTACGGTTCAGAAACTCCTTTAAATCAAATTGGAAGTGTTTCAGCTCCAGAAGCTAGATTATTAGTAATCGATCCATGGGATAAGTCAGTAATTCCCAAAATAGAAAAAGCTATAATGACATCAAATGTTGGATTAACTCCAAATAATGATGGAAAAGTAATAAGACTTATGATACCAGAACTTACAGCTGATAGAAGAAAAGAGTATGTAAAATTAGCTAAATCAGAGGCTGAAACTGGAAAAGTAGCAGTAAGAAACTTAAGAAAAGATATGAATAATGCTTTAAGAAAATTAGAAAAAGATGGAGAAATTACAGAAGATGATCTAAAAAGATTTGAAGATGAAGCTCAAAAATTAACTGATATGACAATAAAAACAATAGAAGATTTATTATCTAAAAAAGAAAAAGAGATAACAACAGTATAATAATATAAAAAAAACTTGTAAAACTATGTATAATTTGTTATAATAGTTAATGCCCTGCTTGAAGGTATATCCTTTGGGCTAAAACCATAGGGAGGAGGTAAGAAAATGAAAAAATATGAAATTATGTACATCATCAACCCAACTATCTTAGAAGAGGGAAGAGAAGCTTTAATTGAGAAAGTAGCTACTATACTTACAAAAAATGGAGCTAATGTTCTTAAGAATGAGAAATGGGGAGAGAGAAAACTAGCTTATCCTATCGATAAAAAGAGAACTGGTTTCTACGTTCTAACAACTTTTGAGATGGACGGAACTAACTTAGTAGAAGTTGAAGGAAAGCTTAACATTACTGAAGAGTTAATGAGATACATCATCGTTAAGCAAAACTAATTTTCTAAAAAGAAAAAACCGTTTATTAAAAAAAGGAGGAATAAGAAATGGCTGAATTCAGAAGAAGAAGAGCAAAATTAAGAGTTAAAGCACAAGAGATCGATTACAAAAATGTAGATCTTTTAAAAAGATTTGTTTCTGACAAAGGGAAGATAAACCCTTCAAGAGTAACTGGTGCTAACGCTAAGTTACAAAGAAAGATTGCTAAAGCAATCAAGAGAGCTAGAAACATAGCTTTAATCCCTTACACTAAAATAGAGAAGTAGGATTAATTGGTACCTAAGTTAAACTTAGGTACTTTTTTTTTACTTGAAAATAAGCTAACTCCCAGGTATAATTAAAATATTTGTATATTTTAAAAGGAGAAATATGAAAAGAACAACAGTGATATCCATAACAATAATATTTTTTATGGGAACGATTTTTTCTCAAGAAGCAGTAAAAATCAATAAAAAAGAAATAAATAATATGAGTAGTTATTTTTCAGATATTTACAGTAAAAGTAAAGAAAAAAAATTAAAAAAAGAAATAGCCAGAAAAATATATTCTAAAGAGTTTAATGAAATTGTTGGTAGCATGGATTTAAAGCAATTAGAAACCTTGAATTACTTAACAAACAGAGAAACATTGAAAGATTCATTAAATAACTCGAATAAACTAAAGGAATTGAAAAATATTGAAAATCCGAATATTTCTATAGAATCAGCAGAAAATATTCTTACAATTAGTAGAGAAATAGTGGAACTAGAAAATATAGATTTAAAACTTAAAAACTGGATTGAAAAAAATTATGGAAAATTCAATTATAGATATTTTGCAAAGAATGGAGATAAAGTAATAAGATATATTAGGGATAAAGAAACTCTTTATAAACTTTTACCAGATACTTTAAAAGAAATCACTAAAAATATTTCTCCAGAAAAAGCTGAACAAATCAGAGCAATTTTGAACGGAGAAAAAATCCCCAATAAAATAGACCATACAACTAAAGATTTTGAAAATTTATCTTTAAGTAAAGAGACGATGAAAGAGATATATGTAATGAGTAAAAAAATATTTCAAATAGGAATAGTTGTAGAAAGTTTTGTAAAAGAGATAAATAAACTTTATCCTAATATTGATTACACAAGAATATCAAGGTATGGAGAAGCATATTTAAGTGATAAAGAAGCCGAGGAAGAAATAGAAAAAAAATATTCTGAAGGAGAATATAGTTTTTCTAGCCCTTATGTACTGATAAATCCTTACAAAAGAACACCGTATTCAGGAATTGTAAAATACCCTGATTCAGAAAATCAAAAAGTAAAAATAAGGATAAAAGGATCCACTGAACAAGAAGATATTGTTTATACAGAAGAAAATAAAAAAACAATAGAAATTTTCGGACTGAGAGCCAATGAAGAAAATACAATTATTTTGAATAATGGAAAAGAAGAAACAATTTTAGTATTAAAAGGAGAAAAAATAAAAGATAGTTTACCAATTTTTGAAATAAAAAAATTGAAAGAAGAAAAAATATCAAAAGGTTTGAATTACGTGGCATATTTTTCACAAGGAGAAGTTACTCCTATTATTTTTGATAACAAAGGAGAGGTAAGATATTTTTTAGAGATGAATCTTAAAAATGAAAAAACTTGGAAATTAAATAGAAAAATTGAAGGATTCATATTGTTTAATGAGGATAGGGTATTTCATTTAAACAAATTAGGAAAAATTGAAAGTAGTTATTTAAAATCCACTTATGAAAAGGAAAATAAGCTTTATCAAGGAGAGGTAGAAGAACTTATTCAACTTTTGAATAATAATAGAAATGGATTAGTGGCTATAGATTTTATAAATACAGGATATCCAAGAGGAAAAATAGTAGAATCTGAACTTTCAACAGGAGAAGTTGTTTTAGAAATAGATATTTATATGGATAAAACTAAAAGAAGTTTAAATAGAATAGTGGATGGCAAAAAAATATTATTTCCAAATTAGGAGTTGATAAAATGGAGTATAGAAAAGACTCGAACTTAAAAGTTATTTATGTCTTTTTAATTGGAACAATTTTTATGTTATGTAATTATTTGCTGCCAATTGGTCAAGAGATGTATTTTTCGGGGTTATTAACATTCGTTTTTATAGTATTAGGACTTTACATAAGTGGAAATATGAAATTCTATGTTTTGAAATATAGTTTTTCTCAAATAGTTTCAGCAATAACAATAAATTCAATTTTCTTTTTTCTTTGGTTTATATATTCTTGGGATTTATTGCTTTTTATATTTTTTTTAATATTCGTAATTGGTCAGATTTTAGTAAGATGGATAATGCTAAGATTAACTTTTAAAACGGGATATTTAACGGTTTTAGGCAATGGAAAAATGAAAGAGAATGTAGAAAAAAGTTTAGGATATTTAGAAGGTTATAAATATATAGAATATGTTTTGAGTGAAAATCAAAACCCTTTAGATTTTCTGAAGACAAATAAAATTTCATTGGCAATATTGGCTCAAAATGTTTTTTCAGAAAAAGAGATAAGTACTCTTTTTAAAATAAGAATTTCAGGAGTAGAGGTAAAAAATTATTCGAATTATATGGAAGAAATAGAAGGAAAAATTGATGTTGATAGCATTGATGAAAATTGGATTTTAAATGCTTACGGTTTTAAACTTTTATATAATCAATTCGAGATTCAAACAAAAAGAGCTATTGATATTATATTAGCGATCATTATAACAGGTATTACTTTTCCTATAATGATATTAGCAGGTATAATAGTAAGAATCGAAAGTCCAGGACCAGCAATTTACAGTCAGGCAAGAGTAGGAAAAAATAGTGTAGAATTTTATATTCATAAATTTAGAAGTATGAGAAATGATGCAGAAAAAGATGGTGCCAAATGGGCAAGTGTAAATGATCCTAGAGTAACTAAATTTGGAAATTTTATGAGAAAAACTAGAATAGATGAACTTCCTCAACTTTGGAATGTAATAAAAGGAGAAATGAGTTTTATAGGTCCTAGACCAGAAAGAATGGTATTTATAAAAGATTTAGAAAAAAAAATACCTTACTATAATTTGAGACACTTAGTAAAACCAGGTCTTACAGGATGGGCTCAAGTTATGTATCCTTATGGTGCCAGTGTAGAGGATGCAAAAAACAAATTAGAATATGACCTTTATTATGTTAAAAATCAAAATTTTCATATGGATTTGGTTATAATGTTTAGAACATTAAAAACTGTAATATTTGGAAAGGGAAGATAAAATGTATTATGTTATAGGAATATATGCTATTTTTATGTTATTTACTATATTTTTTAGAGGGAATAAAAAAGAAAAATTAATTATGATTATTCCAATTTCTTTTTTAGCTTTATTTTCAGGAACAAGAAAAGATATAGGTGGCTATGATTATTATGTTTATGAATATTTTTATAATTTAGCTAACGGAAAAAATCCTTACGGCTATGAAAAATTTTTTGTATATTTAAGAGATTTTATGAAAATGTTGAATTTTTCCTATTGGGAGTTTTTATTTTCACTTTCTTGTATTTTTTCTTTAATTATGTATCACTTGTTAAAAAAATACAGTGTGAGTCCGATATTTAGTTTTT
>JBOFFH010000097.1:0-7190 GCA_051648485.1 Fusobacteriaceae bacterium | reverse complement strand
TTGCACCCTCTTTCCCACAAGCAAATAATAAAAAGATTAAAGAAAGTAAAATTAATATTTTTTTCATTTCAACTCCTCGATTAAATTAATTTTCGTATAAACAAGATATTATACTTGCTTTTATAATTTCTGTCAAGATCTATAGTAACCTTTCGCTGTCTTTGTAGATTTCTAGTATCTTTTTTATATCCTTTATGAATATTGCATTTGGCATAGTTTTCGAAGACATTTCCTCTAAACAAGTCAATGCTTTTATAAGAGAAAATAGATTTTCACTATAAGTTAAGCCGTAAACTGTAACAAATTTCATAGCTTCCATTATTTTTTTAGTAAAGTTTATTTCTCTTACATTTTTATTGTGTGCATCATGAAAAACTATATTTAATTTCTCTACAATTTTATTATATTGATCACCTTTAATTTCAGACGTTGATAGTTTCATCAAGTATCTTCCAGCCATTCCATATTCTTTTATACTTATATTGTATAAAAAATTAAAAAATGTCTTTCTAAAATCATCATCTATTTCCGTAAGTGAATTACAGTCTATAAAATAAACTTTTGAATCTTCTCCTATTATTATATTACCAGCATGAATATCTGAATGGTATTTTCCAATTATAAAAACATAGAAAAAATGATATCTCATAATTTCTAAAAGATGATTATATTTCATTTTTATCTCATCCAGCAAATCTTTCACATTTCTTCCATATATAAATTCTCCTACCAAATATTCGGCCGTTGAAATATTAGGTAAAATATTTGGAAATTTTAAGTTTTTTAAAAAATATTTCATTTCATAATTTTTTCTAGTTTTTTCCAAAAAATTTGTAGTTTCTATTTCACACTGAAGACAAAGCTTTTTCATATTGTTTTCTTCAATATTTAAAAATATCTCTTCAGTTAAAAGTTTTTTACTTGTTTCAGGAGCTATTTTTTTCAACCAGTGAGTTCTTTTTACTAAAGTTTGAAGTTCTTTTTCAAATTGAACTTTAGCTTTTGGATTTAAAACTTTTATACTTATATCCATTCCATTTTTTAAAGTTCCTCTATAAACTTGAGTAATATAGGTATATGCAAATGGTTCGTTATCAAAATATTCCATAGCACTGAGTACTACAGAACCTTTTTCTATAACTGTGAGTAAGTTTTTCTGCTCTATTTTTATTAGCGAGGAGTGAACTTTTCGAAGATAGTTGCACATATCTTCATCCAAAAGATCTACTCTCCTTGAATATTCTTGTGCAATTCTAACTCCTAGAAGTCCCATTTTCTCGATTTTCTCAAGTTTTGGAAACTTATTTTTTTGTAAATCAACAACTAAACTTATAAATCTAAATATATTCATAAAAACTCCTTATTCTTTCTGTACTTCGCAGTATTTTCTATAGTATAATATAATAAGCAAAAAAATTCTAGGAGGTTTTATGGAAAAAATCATAAGTAGTGAAAATTCTACTTTTAAAAAACTAAAAAAATTAAAAAATAAAAAATATAGAGAGGAGTTTCAACTTTTTTTAGCTGAAGGAAGAAAATTTTTGGATTTTGATACAACTCCTGAATTTATTATTTTTAAAGAGGGGATAGAAAAAGATTTTTCAGAAAAAATAGAAAAGTTCAAAAGTGGTAGTAGAACTATCATTTTAGAAGACAAACTTTTTAAAGAACTTACAGCTCAAGAAACTTCTCAAGGAGTTATCTTAGTTTACAAACATAAAGAAGATGATTTAATAAATTTAAATAAAAATATTGTTATTTTAGATAGAGTTGCTGATCCTGGAAATTTAGGAACCATTATTCGTCTTTGTGACGCAGCAGGTTTTAAAGATATTTTATTAGTTAAAGGTTCTGCTGATATTTACAATGAAAAAGTCGTTAGAAGTTCTATGGGATCAATTCTTTCTATGAATTTAATTTATTTAGAAGAATATACTATTTTAGATTTGGTAAAAAAAATGAATTATCAACTTTTAGTTACAGCTCTCGATTCGACATCTATCGAATATACCTCTTTAAAACTTAAAGATAAAAATGCAATAGTTTTTGGAAGTGAAGGTTCGGGAGTAAGCAATAATTTTTTACAAGCAGCTAATGAAAAAATTATTATTCCAATTTATGGTTCTGCAGAATCTTTAAATGTAGGAGTAGCTTCTGGCATAATGCTTTATAAAGTAAGAGAAATTTTAGAAAAAACAGTTTAAACAGAAAAAAAGAGCCGATTGGCTCTTTTTTTGTAATATCAAATCTTTTTACTTATAATGCTATTTCAATAAGTGAAAATAATCCTATTACCCACATTGTTGGACGTATATCTTTTCTATGGTCTGTTACCATGTTTACTAAAATGTAAGATATAAATCCAAAAGCAATACCAGTTGAAATACTATAAGTTAATGGCATCATAATTATCGTTAAAAAACAAGGTATTGCTATTTCTATTTTATGAAAATCTATGTCTAAAAGATTTTTAAACATATATACGCCAACCAACATAAGTGCTGGTGCTGTTGCAAATACTGGAACTATACCAATTATTGGTGCAAAGAATAGTGCAACTATAAAAAGTAATCCTGTAGTTACAGAAGTTAAACCTGTACGTCCTCCATCTGCTATTCCAGAAGCTGATTCTACAAAAGTTGTTGTTGTAGAAGTTCCAAGAACTGCCCCTATAACTGTTGCAACTGCATCTGCTTCAAGAATTTTGCTTACTTTTTCTATTTTACCATCTTTGTCTACCATTCCAGCTTCATTAGCACAAGCCATTATAGTTCCTAGTGAATCAAATAGATCTACAAACATAAAAGAGAATATTGGTCCTAAAAGAGATAGCTTTAAAGCTCCCATTATATCCAATTTGAATGCTATAGGCATTATACTTGGTGGTATTGACATTATGCTCGTTGGAAGCTCTACAAGTCCTGTAATCATCCCTAAAATTGTTGTTACTACAATACCTATTAAAATTCCACCTTTTACTTTTTTAATTTCTAAAAGACCCATTATTATGAATCCTAAAAGTCCCAGTACAACTTGCATCTTCATTGGTCCAAGCCCTACTAACGTTGCTGGATTAGCAACTATAAGTCCCATTCCACTCATACCTATAAAAGCTATAAAAAGTCCAATTCCTGCTCCTACTGCAAGTCTTAACGGTAATGGAATAGCTTCTATTATTTTTTCACGCATTCCAGATAAAGTAAGTATTAAAAATAATACTCCTGATATAAATACTACTCCAAGTGCTTGTTGCCAAGTAGCCCCTGCTCCTAAGACTAAAGTAAAAGTAAAGAAAGCATTAAGTCCCATTCCTGGTGCCATAGCAAAAGGTACATTTACCCAAAGTCCAACTAGCATTGTTCCAATTGCTGCCGCTAAACAAGTTACACTGATAAGAGCTCCTTTATCCATTCCTGCAATGCTCAAAATTGAAGGATTTACAAAGATAATATAAGCCATTGTTAAAAATGTTGTAGTTCCTGCTAAAACTTCCTGTTTTACATTTGTTCCATGCTCTTTTAATTTAAAAAACTTTTCCATAATCTCTCCCCTTTTACTTTTTCAATAGAAAAAGGCCCACGCAATATGCATAGGCCAATTCTATTATGGAAAAATTTTATGTTAAAAAAAAACATAAAAAAATCCAAAAATTTATTTTGGCCCATAGCGAGTTATTTATGGTAACTCGTAGAAACTCTCCACCTTATTAGGAGTATATATGGGTAACTTTATCTATTTTTAATTTATAATACATTTTTTAATGTTTTTTGTCAATACATTTTTTTTATATGCATTATTCATTTTATATACTCAAAAAAAGAGAAAAACTTTATTAGTTTTTCTCTCAAAATATTTTATCTGATATTATCTAATTCTTTTTCAGTAACGAACATATCATTATTTTTAGTTCTGATGAATAATCCATTTGCTATTCTATCTAAAACAACTTCAGTTTTAACTTCTATTCCAACTTTTTCAACTTCACCTATTGTTCTAGTTTTTCCAATTCTAGTCATACCTTTTAATACATCTACTTTTCTTATTCTATAAGTTAAGTTAGGTATTCTTGATTCAAACTTTATATAGTTATCTCTTTCATATACTCTTATTTTTGTCATTGTTCCGTTTACTGTTCCAGCAAAAGAAGTTAATCCCATTGTTAATAAACTAAGTGTAGCTATTATTTTTTTCATTGTTTCCTCCCGTATAAATCCTTATAAAAATTTATAAAATTTTATTTGAATTTAATAATTGTTTTACTGACTTATAGGTCAATATTACCATTTTCTGTTCTTAATGTCAAGAAAATTCTTCTTTCTATTTTTTTTTAATAATTCACATGGATTAAAAATAATCCTTGAGGCGGAACTACAAACCTATGTTTGGTTCTAGATTTTTCAAGCAACAACTCTTCTATCTCTTCTATCGAAGTAGTATTTAACCCCATACCTATCAACGAACCTGCTATCATTCTTACCATATTGTAAAGAAAACCATCTCCTTTGCAATATATTTCAATCATTCCAGCATTTTCTATTATTTCGATAGACTCAACTGTTCTTACACAAGATTTTTTCTTTCCATTATTTTTAGAAAATGATGTAAAATCATGAGTTCCTAGAAAGATTTTAGTTGCATCTCTCATCTTTTTTAAATCTAATTTTGCTTCTACATGGTAGGCAAAATGTCTTAAAAAAGGATCTCCAAAAGGTGTGTTGTCTATTCTATACATGTATGTTTTACTTTTTGCATTATATCTAGCATGAAATCTAGAATCCGTCTTTTCGAATTCCACTACACTTATATCTTTTGGAAGATATTTATTCATCTCTATAATAAAATCATTTTGAAGCTCTTTTTTAGTTCTAAAATTACAAACCTGACCTAAAGCATGAACTCCTGCATCTGTTCTTCCACTTCCCACTATCTCTACCTCTTCTTCTAGAAGACGTGAAATCACTCTTTCTATTCTTCCTTGAATAGAAGTTTCTATTGCGTCTGGAAGCCTTTGCCATCCCTTGTATTTAGTTCCATCGTATTTTACAACAAACATATAGTTATTCATTTTTTTCTCCTATTATAATTCGTGATATTTTTTAAATCTTTTTTTATAATAATAAACTGCATAAATTAAAGTGAATACTTCAGTTAAAACATAAGCCAACCAAAGCCCGTAAACTCCAAAAAAATTAGGAAGAACATAGATAAAAATGACTATAAGAATTAGCCCTCTTAATATATTCAATATTGACGAAATCTTTGCATATTCAACAGATTGAAAAAAACTTCCAAACTGAAGATTTATACCCATAAAAAGTGTAGATAAAAAATATAATGGAAAACCTACTTTTGCTATTTCAAAAAGATTTTCATTACTATTATTAAAAAGCTTTACGAAAAAACTGGTAAAACTTAAAAGTATAACATAAAAAATAACACCTGTAAAAAAAGTTGCATAGTTTCCAAGCCTTAAAGTTTTTCTTACTCTCGCCATCTCTTTTCCACCATAATTCACACTGAGTATTGGTTGCATAGCTTGACCGAAAGCACCTAAAACTAAATAAACTAAAAGTCTTATATTTAAAACTATACTATAAGCTGAAACACCGTCATTTCCTAAATATTTATAAAATTGATAGTTTGAAACCATAATTACAATTCCTAAACTTATTTCATTTATAAAACTTGCCATTCCGATTTTTAAAATCCTAACCACCATATCAAATTTAATTTTTATTTTTAATAAAATTAAGCTGTTATCATTTCTTAAGAAATGAGTCAATAGTATTAAGGTACCTGCAAATTGTGCTATCGATGTTGCTGCTGAAGCTCCTGTCATTCCCCATTTAAAAACAAAAATAAAAAAATAATCCAAAATTATATTTAGCAAACTACAAACTATAAGATAATACATTGTAAGTTTAGGATTATTGTCGTTTCTAATAAAATTAGTCAAAATATGAGGAATAATATAAAACATAATCGATTTAGAAATTACACTTACATAATCTTTTACTAAAGGATAAATCTCTGAATTAGCTCCTAAAAAAAGGCACAACTCTTCGAGATAAATACTCATTAAAATTGAAAAAACTATACTTGTCACTATTCCTAAATAGATACAAAGAGAAAATATTTCATTTCTACTTTTTCTATTTCCTGCTCCTATATCTATTGCTGCTGCTGTAGCACCTCCTATTCCTAGCATCATTCCGATTGCTACCAAAGTATAAATAGGTATTGCAACATTTAGAGCAGCTAGTCCTAAAGCTCCTATTCCTTGTCCTATAAAAACTGTATCTATAAAGATTAACATTCCGTAGGATAAATTTCCTGCAATTGCTGGAAATAAATATTTAATAAAATGAGATTTGATATCTCCTTTTAGTAATGTAGATTGCATTTTCACTCCTTTTTTCATAAGATAATTTAGTAAAACATTCTTTTTATTATAGCACAAACGTCTTATTTTTCAAAAAAATAAAAACTGCAGACAAAGTATGTCTGCAGGATGGTTAAATTATTTTAAAAGGAATGTTGTACAGTCCACGTGTTTGCCTTTTTGGTGCATATGAACCCCTTTCGCAGAACACTCTAAATCATTGTTGTGAAAACATGCCTTAACCTTACAAGAACCTATTCCCCCAACTGTATCAGATTTACCAGCTTTAGAAGTACTCATCATAAAAGTATCACAAATTGGTGTATCGTCACCTACATTGATTCCATAAGTATGACATTTATTGTCTTCGTTATAAACACATTTTACTGCATCACAATCTTTAATTTTTGACATTGACATTAGCATTCCTCCTGTTTTTTTATCGTTATCATTTTATACTCTCATTTTTTATTTTTTCCTTTTTTTTATATGGTATAATCTAAATAATAAAAGTTCGAGGAGAAAATTATGAAAAAAATATTAATTTTAACTTATTATGGAACTATTGACCATAATAAAGGTAATGAAATTTATGAAAAAATCAAAAATGAATTCACAAATAAATTTCCTAATTTTTTGATAACTCAGTGTTTTAACTCTAAAAGAATAGTCAAAAAATTGGAAGAAGTTCATGGAATTAAACTAGAAACTTTAAATGAAAAATTGGATTCTTTTAAAAATAGTGAAATTTTAGAGAATAATTTAAGTTCTGAAATTGAAATTTTTATTCAACCTATTTATCTAACTG
>JBOFFH010000096.1:0-3944 GCA_051648485.1 Fusobacteriaceae bacterium | reverse complement strand
AAAACTTTTAAAAAAGCTTGTAATTGTGATTTAGAAGAAGTTTTAGAACTCAACCAGTCTAACGCTTCAAGACACATAACCAAACTAAAAAAAGAGAAATTAATCAATTATGAAAAAAATGGAAAATGGACATACTATTCTATAAATCAAGAAGTTATAGAAAAATATCCATTTATAGAAGAAGTTTTAAACTCTTTAGTAGAAGAAGTCTTTTTTTATGATAGTCAAAAATTTTCTTTATTTAAAGAAAAAAAAGATAAGTGTGTAATAAATTTATAAAATAAAAAATATAAAAGGGGAAAAAATTATGAATTTTTTTGAGAAGTATCTCACAGTATGGGTTGCAATATGTATTATAGTAGGGGTTGCGATTGGAATATATGTTCCAGCAATTCCAGAAACATTAGCTATTTTTGAGTATGCAAGAGTTTCGATTCCAGTGGCTATTTTAATTTGGTTAATGATTTATCCGATGATGTTGAAAATAGATTTTTCATCTATAGTTGGAGCAACTAAAAATCTAAAAGGATTAACAATAACTTGTGTTACAAACTGGTTAATTAAACCTTTTACTATGTATATTATATCTGTATTTTTCTTTAAATTTGTTTTTAAAACTTTGATTCCTTTAGATCTTGCTAATGAATACATTGCAGGAGCAGTTCTATTAGGAGCAGCACCTTGTACAGCAATGGTTTTTGTTTGGAGTCAATTAACAAAAGGAAATCCAGCTTATACTCTCGTTCAAGTTGCAGTAAATGATTTAATTCTTTTAATAGGATTTGTTCCTATAGTGGCTTTTTTACTAGGAATTAATGATGTAATAGTACCTTATGACACACTTATTCTTTCTGTAGTTTTATTTGTTGTAATACCTCTTATATTGGGAGCAGTTTCAAGACACATAGTTATAAAAAATAAGGGAATGGACTACTTTAAAAATGTTTTCCTTAAAAAATTTGATAAAATAACAATAGCAGGTTTACTTTTAACTCTTGTAATTATATTCTCTTTTCAAGGAAAAAAAATCATAGAAAATCCTTTAGATATCCTTCTTATAGCGATACCTTTAACGATTCAAACTTTCTTTATATTTTTCTTTTCTTATGGATGGGCAAAAATTTGGAAATTACCTCATGAAATCGCATCTCCAGCAGGAATGATAGGAGCAAGTAATTTCTTTGAACTGGCAGTTGCAGTTTCAATATCTCTTTTTGGATTGAATTCAGGAGCAACTCTTGCAACAGTAGTAGGAGTTTTAGTAGAGGTTCCAGTTATGCTGATATTGGTGAATATATCTAATAAAACAAAAAAACATTTTTTAATTTAATATGGTGGAATTTAAAGATTTTAGGAGGGTGAAATGAAAATAGTTGTAATTGGTGCTGTAGCTGCTGGAACTTCTGTAATAGCTAAAGCTCGTAGAAACAGTGAAGAGGTAGAAATAGTAGCATACACTGCTGGTGGGGATATAAGTTATTCAGGTTGTGGAATTCCTTACTATATAGGAGAGGATTACATTAAAAGGGGAAATCTGACTCCTAGAGATGCTAACTGGTTTGAATCTCGTTTTAATATGAAAATGAATATAAATCATAAAGTGTTAGAAATAAATTCTGAAAAAAAGATTCTGAAAATTTTAAATGAAATAACAGGTGAAATCTTCAATGATAACTATGATAAATTAGTAATTGCAACAGGAGCCAACACAAGAAAACTTAATTTTACAAGACAAAATTTATTTTATATCAGAGATGTAGAAACTGGTGATACAGTAAAAAAATATATAATGGAAAATTCTCCTAAAAAAGCTGTTGTAGTCGGTTCAGGATATATTGGAATGGAGATGGTAGAAAACTTATCTAATCTTGGAATGGAAATTACAGTTTTAGAGCTAGGTCATTCTATTGGTAGAATGGACCCTGAACTTAGTATCTATTTAGAAGAATACTTAGAAAAAAAAGGTGTAAATCTTATTTTTGAAGATTCAATAAAAGAGATATCAGAAGATGGTAAAAAAATAACAACAGATAGAGGGGTAGTTTTAGAAACTGACCTAATAATAGGAGCAATAGGAGTAATACCAAGTGTAGAATTTGCAAAAAATGCAGGTATAGAAACAGGAATTTCAGGAGCAATAAAAGTAAATAAGCATTTAGAAACTAATTTAAAAGATATTTATGCTGCAGGAGATTGTGCCACTTCTTATTCTCAAATTACAGGGGATGAAACATATGTACCTATGGGTTCTACAGCTAATAAGATGGGACGTATTCTAGGAGATAGATTGACAGGTGGAAACCTTGAATTTAAAGGAATACTAGGAACTTCTATATTTAAAGTTTTTGATATGGCAGTAGGAGGAACAGGTTTAAGTGAAAAAGAAGCCTTAACAAAAGGTTATTCAATTGAAGTTATTCATAATATCAAAGCAAATCAAACTGAATATCTTTCAACTTCAAGAGAGATGGTAATAAAAGCTATTGCCGATAAAAAGAATGGCAAGCTTTTAGGAGTTCAAATTCTTGGAGAAAATGGAGTGGACAAAAGGGTTGATGTATTTGCAGCTCTTATAGCCATGGGAGCCACTGTTGATCAACTATTCCACTTAGATCTTGCATATGCACCTCCATTTTCAACGACAAAAGATCCTGTAAACTATACAGGAATGATATTAGAAAATGCTATAAACGGAAGAAATAAAATTGTTACTCCAAAAGAGCTACATGAAAACAGAAATGAATATCTAGTGATCGATGTAAGATCTACTAAACAGTATGAAGCTGGACATATTCCAGGTGCAATTAATATTCCATTAGAAAAATTGAGAGAATCAGTAAAACAACTGGATAAAAATATGAAAATAGCAGTTCATTGTAACAAAGGTGTTACTGGAAATATGGGGCAAAACATTCTTTTAAATTCAGGAATAGATGCTTACAATATTTCAGGAGGATACAGCAATTATTCAAAAATTATTAGATAAATTAAGATAGGAGATTAAGAGATGAGAATAGCAGTGATTTCAGACATACATAGCAATATATATGCTTTAGAAGCAACTTTAAAATGTATAGAGAAAAAAAATATCGATAAAATTATTTGTACAGGAGATTTGGTAGGATATCATACAAGCCCTAACGAAGTAGTAAAACTTATACAAGAAAAAAAAATACTCACAGTTATGGGGAATCACGATTTTGATATAGCTACAAAACACAGTAAAAATATTTTAGGTTTAGAGGGAAAAGAACTAGAAAAAGCTGAAATTTTTAACTATGCACTAAAAGTTACATCTTTTGAATCTAAAGAGTTTTTAAAAAATCTTCCTAAAGAAATAGTTCTTGAAATTGAAGGAAAAACTATAAAATTTGTTCATGGAAGCCCTAACTCACTAACAGAGTATTTAAAAGAAAATTCAGAATCAGCTGATAAAGTGATGGAAGAGTTAAAAGAAGATATTTTAGTTTGTGGTCATTCTCATCTTGCTTATTTTAAAAAGTATGGAGAAAAATTGCTTGTAAATGCAGGCAGTATTGGAAAACCCAAAAAAGGTATTCCTGATTCAGAATATGTTATACTGGATATAAAAAATAAAAATGTTGAATTGACCATTGAAAATGTTAAATATTGTGTAGATGATATAATAAGAGATATCGAAAATTCAGTTTTACCGAACGAACTTGGACAACTTCTTAAGTTTGGAAATATAATCAATTAGGTTTATTCTACACTGAAAAAAAGTAACTACTAAAATTTAGTAGTTACTTTTTTTGTTTTGCTAATAATATTTTAGTCTAAAATATTATCTGCTACATGATATTGTGGATCTTCATCAATATTTATTTCCAAAATGTCATTAGCATTATTCAAAAGAATCATACAGTCTGGACTTAGATGTTTGAGATGCAATTTTTTTCCAGATTGAAGATATTTTGCAGTGA
>JBOFFH010000095.1:0-6538 GCA_051648485.1 Fusobacteriaceae bacterium | reverse complement strand
GATTTACTTTTTTCATATTTCCTCCATGTCTTTTTTCTTTTTAGTATAACACAATTAAAAAAGTAAATAAATGATTAATTGAAAAAACCTTAATACTAAAATTTCAGTATCAAGGTTTTAAATTTAATTTTTTAATTATGTTTTGAGCTCCTGTATATCCTGTAGAAAAAGCTATTTGAATATTGTATCCACCAGTATCTCCATCTACATCTAAAACTTCTCCTGCAAAGTATAGATTTTCTTTAATTTTGGATTCCATTGTTTTTGAATTTATTTCTTCAGTACTTACTCCTCCAGTTGTAGCCATAGCTATTTCAAAATTTCCCAATCTTGTAACTCTGAAAGGATAATCTGATAAAGAAATAATTATTTCTCTTTCTTTTTTACTTATTTCAGAAATCTTTTTAGTCTCATCAATTTTATTCAACAAACAAAATTTCTTTAAAAATCTTTCTGGAAGATGCTGTTCATTTAAAAAAGTTTTTAAAAGTTTTTTTCCATTGGTATTAATATTTTGTAAAAATTCGTTTTCAAATTGAGCATGCTCTTTTTTTATCAAATTAAGCTTTAAAATATCATCTTTTTCAATATAACGAGAAAAATCTATAATTCCTGGTCCACTAAGATTGTGATGTGTCAAAAGAATATCGCCGTTCCCTTTTTCAACTAGTTTATTCTCTCTAAAAAGTTTTATATCCACATTTTTAAAAGAAATCCCTGAAAGTTCTGCAAACTGATAATTATCCACATATATAGGAGTAAGGCAAGGTTTTGGATTAACTATTTTATGACCTAAACTTTTAGCATACCTATATCCATCTCCAGTTGTTCCTGTTCCTGGGTATGAACAGCCTCCAGTAGATATTAATAAAAATTTACTAGTATAATTTTCGTTATTAAATTTTATTGAAAATTTTCCATCACTTTCTACTTTTAACTCCTGGATAATTGCATTATTCAAAATATCCACACTATTTTTTAAGCATTCTTTTTCTAAAAGATTTACAACATCTATACTTTTCATTGTTTTAGGAAAATATTTTCCAGTTTCTTCAACTAAAATTAGGGGTAAACCTTTTTTTCCAAACCAATTTATTAAATCTTTAGGTTTAAATGTATTTAAACTATTTTTTAAATATTTGCCTTTATTACCATACTTATTAAAAAAACTTTTTAATTCTCCATTGTTAGTAACATTACATTTTCCTTGGCCAGCCACTAAAAGTTTTTTTCCAACTTTAGAATTTTTTTCTAAAATTAAAACTTTTGCTCCTGATTCTCCAACTGTAATTCCGGAAAAAAGTCCTCCAGGACCTCCTCCTATTATAATTAAGTCATATGACTTCATCTCATCTCCTTCAGCTGTTTAGATGAAATTCTGACCCTATTTCATTTTTTAATTTCCATATAGCCTTTAGTTGAATTTGACGAATTCTTTCTCTTGTTAATTTTAAACTGTCTCCTATTTCTCCTAAAGTTAGTATATTAGAATTAAAAAGACCATAACGACTTATTATTACACTTTTCTCATTAGCAGTTAGTATATTTAAGTAGTTCATTAATTTGTCAGTTTTATCTCTATCTATAAGCTCTTCTTCAAAATTTTCTTCACTTGTTATTATACCATGAAAATCTATATTTTCACCATATGCTTCTTCTAAAGAACTAAAATTTTGTTCAAAAATATCTGTATATCTTTCAATATTTTTTTCTTTTATTCCTAAGAAGTCGGAGATTTCTTTAGATGTTGGAGTTTTTGAATTTTCTGTTTTATAACTTTGAATAAACTTTTTTATTTTAGAGATATTATCATATATATATGTGGGAAATCTAATTAAACCTCTATTTGATGAGATATGTCTCAGTATACTTTGTTTTATCCAAAAAGTAGCATATGTAGAAAATCTTTTATCCAATTCAGGATCAAATTTTTGAACTGCTTTTATAAGACCTATATTTCCTTCTTGAACTAAATCCAGCAATGGAATCCCTAAATTAGTATACTTTTTAGCAATACTCACTACCAGTCTAAGATTTGATACAATCAACATTTCTTTGCCTTCTTCTATTCCATCTAGTGCTTTTAAAGAATATTCTATTTCTTGTTCTTTTGTAAGTAATGGGTAGTGGCTAATTTCTTTTAAATAATCTGAAATATTCATATATATAAAGCCTCCTCTATCTCATTTTTTATTTTTATTTTTTATCCAATTCACTTGACTTTTCAATTATTTTTTTTCTTATAACTCATTTATACAAAAATAATTGTTTTTTTCCTTTTTTTTTTTATAAAAAACTTGATTTTTTTTTTTTATATGTTAGACTTATTGAATTTGAATTTTATTCAATAGATTTATTTATATTTTCGTGATAAAGTAAAATTGAGGTGATATTATGAGAGTTTTAGGAATAGACCCTGGAACAGCAATTGTAGGTTACGGAATTATTGATTATATTAAAAATTCATATCTAGCTGTAGATTATGGTTGTATTTTTACAGATAAAAATTTAGATATGGAAAACAGGCTAGTTATAATTTTTGATGAGCTCTCGGAAATTATTGAAAAATTCAAGCCCGATGCTATCGCCATAGAAGAATTATTCTTTTTTAAAAATAATAAAACAGTAATCAGTGTAGGTCAAGCCAGAGGAATTATGATTTTAGCTGGAATGAAAAAAGGAATTAAACCTGTAGGTTATACTCCTCTTCAAGTTAAAATGGGAATAACGGGATATGGAAAAGCTGATAAAAAACAAGTTCAGCTCATGGTTCAAAGAATTTTAAAATTAGATGAAATTCCTAAACCAGATGATGCTGCTGATGCTTTAGCTATTGCAGTTACCCATATAAATGCATCCACTTCTTCTTATGCTGTAGCAAAATCTACAATTTTAAGTACTAAAAAAGTTATAAAAGAAAAAATGAGCCTTAGTGAATACAGAGAACTTATTTTAAAGAAATAAAAAAAAGCCACTTTTCACGGTGGCTTTTCACATTTAATTTACACATACTGCTCTATATAATTTTTACCCTTCACAAATATTTTTTTTAGTTCTACCATTGTTTCTTCATTTTTTATATCTAAATTCACAAAATGAATTTTCTCATTTTCTACAAGTTCATCTAAAGTGTAGCTTCCGTAAATAAGCTCTGTTAAAGTATTGATATTTAATTTTAAAATCAAAGAGTTTTCAAGACTATTTTTTCCTATATAATATTTTTTACTATTTTCAGAAAAAAGATTATCCTCTAAATCTAAAATAAAATTAAGGTTCAATTTTTTATAAGTTACAAACTCTTTTATAAGTCTTTCTGGATTCAATATTCTTGTCATAATTAATGGATAGACTTCTTTTTTTATGTGTTTCATATTTGAAAAAACTCTTTCTAAAGCACTTCCTTCAAAAGATATAACCTCTATTTCACTGTAATACTCTTTAAAACTTTTAAAAAAAGAAAATATTGTTTTTAAAACTTTTAAATCCTTATATAAAAGATTTTTTATTTTAACTTTATTCTCAGAAATATTGTAAGCAAAAGAACCTACTATCACCTCTTTAAACTTTACACAGTAAGCATAACCACCTTCAAAATTAAGTTCTTCTAAATCCCACGCTATATCTTTTTCTGTTTTCTTTATACAACTCGTAAATTTTTCCATACTTTCGTTGTAAAATTTTGTCAATTCTTTAACTTCTTTAGCTTCAAAAATTTCAAATTCCATTTTAAAATTTTCTAAATCTTCAAAAGAAAAACTGTACTTTTCTAAAGAATGGGAATATTTGAATCCATATTTTTCATAGATGGAAGGATTGGATGGAATAAGAAAAGTTTCTCTCATTCCTCTATTTTTCATATTTTTTAGTGAATATTGAATAAGGGAGTTAAAAACTCCCTTATTTCTCTTTTCAGGTAATACTGCAACTGCCACAAGATACTTACTTTTTTCAAAATTTTCATAAAAATTAAATTCATAAGAATTTTCATGTAAGCCACCTAAAAAAACAGAATTCTCCTCTATAAGAATGAATTTTTTTTCTGAATATTTTTTTTCAAAATAAAAATCAACATATTCTTTAGGGTCTGTAAAAACTCGTTTCCAAATATCTTGTGCCTGTTTTTTATCACATTTATCTTTTGCATACCTAATATTCATAGTTCAACCTAAGCTAAGACAAATCTAAAAGTTGTCATAATTGTCACTAATACTAAAAGGTCTAATAATAAGTTATCTGTTAACATTAAATCCTCCTAATTGATATTAGCTTCTATAATGGCTAATATCTCTTCTCTATCTTTTGGATTATTTAAGAAGTCCCTAGAGTCTACATTAAATTTTATCACTTTGCAATCTTTATATTCATCAAAATATTCTCTATAATGATTATTTAGTTTTTCCCAATAGTCACGAGGCATCACTTGTTCAAAATCTCTTCCTCTACTTTTTATTCTATCCACAGCGTTATCTACACTTGTTTCAAGATAAACAATAAGTTTTGGTTTTTCTATATATTTAAACATATTTTCTGAAAGTTCTAAATACAAGTTAAATTCATCTGTAGAAAGATCACCATCAGTATGGAGTATGTCTGCAAATATTTTATCACAATAGATAGAACGATCAAAGACTCCGCTTCCAGTGGCTATAGATTCTTTTATAAGTTCTAATCTTTTATTTAATAAAAATACTTGTAGAGAAAAAGAATATCTTTTTTTATCATAATAAAATTTATCTAAAATAGGATTTTCAAAAACAGGCTCTTTAAATAATTTTTTCCCTAATTTCTCTGCAACTATTTTAGCTAAAGTGCTTTTTCCAACTCCTACAACACCATCTATATATATCATTCGTTAATCTCCTTTTTTTCAGAATATTTATGTATTGTATCACACAATACATAATAATACAACATCCTGTTATCAACTTTATTAACTTCACAATATATAGTAAATTTTAACCTTTGATGTAGCTATAAAGAGTTTTTACCCCTACTCCTGTGGCTCCTTTTTTATTATAATCTTCGTTAGACTCTAAAAGAGCTGTTCCAGCTATATCTAAATGCATCCAAGGAGTATTTTCACAGAACTCTTCTAAAAATGCTGCAGCTGTTGAAGATCCACCCCATCTTCCTGCACTATTTTTTACACAAGCTATATCTGATTTTATGGCTTTTCTATGCTCAGAGAATATTGGCATATGCCAGTATTTTTCTTCCCAGTTTTCAGAAGCTTTAGAAATTTTTGTGTACATCTCATCTCTATTTGTAAATACACCAGTTGCAGCTGTTCCTAGTGCTACTACAATTGCTCCTGTAAGAGTGGCAACATCCACAACTTCAGAAACTTTTTCTTTTCTTATTATATATGTCATTGCATCAACTAAAGTCAAACGACCTTCAGCATCTGTGTTTATTACTTCTATATATTTTCCAGCCATTGTTCCAACTATATCTCCTGGACGGTAAGCTTTAGAACCTATTGAATTTTCACAAGCTGCAACAACTGCCACTACATTTTTTTTCAATTTATTTTGACCAATAGCTATCATGGCTCCTATTACTGCTGCAGAACCTCCCATGTCATCTTTCATATTTATCATTGAATCCGTAGGCTTTAAAGATAATCCTCCTGTATCATAAGTTAAACCTTTTCCAACTAATCCATGAACATAATCCGAAGTTGAATCTCCCATATGTCTCATAATTATAAAGTAAGGTCTATTTACAGAAGCTCTTCCTACTGCTAAAAATGCCTCCATTCCTAGTTCTTTAGCTTTAATTTCATCTAAAATTTCAACTTCTAGTCCAGCTTCTACACCTTTTTCCATTGCTATTTGTGATAACTTTTCAGGTGTCATTATTTCAGCTTGCTCATTAACTAAATCTTTAGCTAAATTTGTAGCTTCACTCAACCAATAAATTTCACTTAGATCTAATTCTTTTTTTGAAAAAAAGTCTAATTCTAAATATTTTTCATCTTTTTTTTCTTTATATTTTTCAAATCTATAATTGATATGAAAAGTTACTTCAGCTAAAAGTTCTCCATTAGATAATTTTTCTTCATCAGAACTAATCAATACTTCTCCCTTTAAATTATTAAGACCTTTATACAAAGTTTTTCTATACTCAGATTTACAAAACTCATCTTCTTTTCCAGCTCCTAAGTATATTAAATCCAAAATCTCTTTATTTTCAAAAACAGAAAAACTTAAAACTTCATCTTTTTTACCTGAAAAGCTTTCTTTCTCTATTATTTTTTTTACAAATTCTTTATTTTCTTGACTTAAACATTCACATATTTCAATTTTATCTTCAAAAAATACCGTCACATATTTTGAATATTTTTTTTCTAAACTACTTACTTTATTAAATTTCATATAACCTCCTAAATTTTTTTTATCACCCTACTAGGATAATACCATTTCTTGCCGTATAAAAACAATAGAAAAAAAAATAATTTTATGCAATAATAATACTTTACAATAGAGGGAGGAAATAAAATGATTAAACTTATAGCACTAGATGTAGATGGTACTCT
>JBOFFH010000094.1:0-2559 GCA_051648485.1 Fusobacteriaceae bacterium | reverse complement strand
TCCGGAATTAAAGTGTTAGTCCATTTAGAACTTATAGAGTATATAAAAGTTCCAATTACAGGAAGAAATAACATTGATACAATAATTCCTACTATAAACCCATGTTTATTTATTTTCATTTATTATTTACCTCTTTTGTTTTTTAGCATAAACTCTTTTACTAAAATAGTGAATGCAAGTATTCCACCCAGAATTATAGACATCGCACTGGCAAGTCCTGGTTCATATGATGTTTCTCCGGCTATGTAACTAGCTATTCTAATAGTCATAACATTATATGTACCGTTTGTTAGGGCTAAAGTACAAGCATAGGCTCCCATAGCATTTGCAAACATAATCATCATTGTTCCCAAAACATCTCTTAAAATCATAGGTATTCCTATTCTTATCCAATAAATATATGAATTTCCACCTAAAATTTCTACCATCTCTCTCCATTGGGGATCAAATCTATCAAAAACAGGATAAAGTAACAATATTCCTAAAGGTATTTGAAAATAAGTATACATAAGTAAAAGTCCAGTTCTAGAATAAACATCAAAACTTCCAATAACACCTGCATTTTTTAGCAGTATTGTTAAAAATCCATTGGCTCCTAAAAGAATTACAAATGCAAAAGCTAAAGGTATTCCACTGAAATTTGAAATCATATTTATGAGCAGTATTACTGTTTTTTTAGAACTTCCCTTTATTTTATTTAATGAATAGGCTCCTTGAAGTGCTATCACAAGTCCAAATATAGTTGATATTATAGATAATTCTAATGAATTAGTTATAGCTTGTTTTATAAATTTACTTTGAAAAACATCCATATAATTTTCAAAACTAAACTGGTTATAACTATTTAAAAAACTTCCTAAAAAAACAGCTATAAAAGGAGCTATTAGAAACATAATCATTATTACCGCAAAAGGTAAAATAAACAATCCAGCCTTTTGGGTTTCACTTAGCTTTGAATATATTTTTCTTTCTTCTGAACTTTTATTTAAAATTAATGTATCTTGCATTTTCTCTCCTATAACTTCCTTTACATTTTTTCAGATTTTTCGACTCCTAAAATATCACAACATAGACCTGCTATTTTTTTTTGAGTAATTTTAGTATTTTTTAAATCTGTTTTTCCTACAAACCAGAAAGGAACCTCTCTTTCAAAAGTTGAATCTCCACCATGATTTCCATCCCTATCCATTCCATGGTCTGAAGTTACAATTATTTCATATCCTTTCTCTATCCAGTTAGGAATATGGGTAGATAGCAAATTAGAAACTTTATATATTGAATTTTTATATTCTAAAGATTCACCCCCATATTTATGCCCCATATCATCGACATTCATAGTATGTAAAAGTAAAAAGTCAGGATTTTTATCATTTAAAAGTTTTGCAGCTAAAGAAAAAAGATGTGAATCTGGATAGGTATCTTCCCAATAAAACCTTCCAAAATTTATATTTTTTTCAATGTTTTCTATTTCTATATCTCTATCTTTATTAAACTCCCCATTATACAATTCATGAATCCAGTGATAAGCTATTGCTGCTGTTTTTAATCCCTTTTTTTTGGCTTGAGAGAAAACACTTTCCTCTTTAGACATTTTGTTTATTGCATTGTTTACAATTCCACTTTCCACAGGTATTACTCCTGTTAAAATAGTTTCATATAGTGGTCTTGAAAGACTAGGAAGTTCACTTTTCAAAATGAACTTCTTAGATTTCCCTGATTCTTCCAAAGCTTTCATATAACCTATTTTTTCTTCTTGATGTTCCCCAAGTCCATCTATCAGAATTAAAATTAGTTTTTTCATATTTTATTCTCTCCTATTTTCTATTTACAAGAACTTCTTCTTGCCATATTCTAGCTAAAGCTTTAGATGTTTTATCCCAAATTTCTTGATTTTTTATAGGTCTTGCATTTTTATATTGATCATCTGGTATCATTTTATTTTTTATCTCTTGTGGTAATTCTATATTTCTAATTGGTCTTGCATTACCTTTAGCTAAATTTAGTTGTCCCTCATCACTTAAAATATATTCTCTTGTAAGTTTTGCAGCATTTGGATTTTTAGCCCATTTATTGATTATAGTTGTGTATCCACTAATTAAAGTTCCATCCGAAGGAATAAGCACTTCAAATCTTTTAGAATCAATAACATCTCTGTAGCTCAATCCATTAAAATCCCAAATAAGTCCTACTTCAATCTCTCCTCTTTCTAAACTTTGAATATTTGGACTAGCTGCTGATAATCTTCCCTCTTTTGCTATATCTGTAAAATATTTAATAGCAGGTTCAATATTTTTTTCATCTCCACCCAATGCATAAGCTGCTGCTAAAATTGAACTAGAAGCTTGAGCTGCTGCTCCTACATCTCCAGGACTTACTTTTAATTTACTGTTTTTAAGTTCAGCCCAAGATCTTGGAATATCTTTTTCCGCAACTTTATCTTTATCTATTATAAAAGCTATAGTTCCAGTGTATGCTAGCATCCAATGTCCATCTTTATCTTTTGCCCAATCAGGTATTTCGTTCCAATAACTTGTTTTATAGGCTTGTGTTACTCCCTCT
>JBOFFH010000093.1:0-1806 GCA_051648485.1 Fusobacteriaceae bacterium | reverse complement strand
TTAAGTCGATAATTTCCAATATAGTAGGAGATATAAAAGGCGAAAAGAAACCCGTTAAATTTAAAATAAAAAGTGCCATTCAATATCTTTTAAATGAAAAAATAAATTCTGAATTGGATGAAGAGGAACTTTTTTATGCAACAGTTGAAAAAGTTCAAGAAGATGGAATAGTATTTATAGATGAAATAGATAAAATAGTAGAAAAAGAGGGAAGTGAAAGAGGCGAAATTTCACGTCAAGGAGTCCAAAGGGACCTACTTCCGATAATAGAGGGTTGCACAGTCATAACTAAGTACGGTGCCGTAAAAACTGACCATATCCTGTTTATAGGTGCAGGATCGTTTAGCCAATCAAATCCGAGTGATATGATGCCAGAACTTCAAGGGCGTTTTCCTGTAAAAGTAAAGCTTGAAAATTTAATGAAAAAAGATTTTATAAGAATTTTAACTGAAGTAAAATATAATATATTGGATCAGTATAAAGCTCTTTTAGAAAAAGATATGGTAGAATTGATTTTTACTAAAACAGGAATAGAGGCCATAGCAGGACTGGCCGTAACTATGAATGAAAAAGTAGAAAATTTAGGGGCAAGAAGACTGAGTGCAATATTAGAAAGTTTGCTTCAAGATATTATGTTCAATGCTCCTTATGAGGAGACTAAAAAAATAACAATAGACAAAAAATTTATATTTAAAATCTTCCAAGAAGAATATAAAGAGGAAGATTTAGATAAATATATTCTATAGGAGAAATTATGTATTTAAAGGCAATAGAAATCTATGGATTTAAATCTTTCGGGGAAAAGATATCAATAGAATTAAACAAAGGAATCACCTCAATTGTAGGACCTAATGGAAGTGGAAAATCCAATATAATGGATGCTGTTCTTTGGGTATTGGGAGAACAATCATATAAAAACATAAGAGCTAAAGACAGTAAAGATATAATATTTAATGGAAATGGAAAAAGTAGTAATTACGCAGAAGTTTCTTTGTATATTGATAACAGTGATAATTTTTTTGAAGAAAGTGGTGAAACTGTTAAAATAACTAGAAAGCTGAGTTCAAATGGAGATAATGACTATTTTATAGATGGAAAAAAAGTTCGTTTAAAAGATATAAGCTCTATGTTTATGGATACTGGAATAGGAAAAAGTGCTTATTCAGTAATTGGACAAGGAAAGGTAGAAAGAATAATCTCTTCTTCTGGAAAAGAGATAAAACAGATAATAGAAGAAGCTGCTGGAATAAAAAAGTTTCAAATGAGAAGAAATGAATCTTCAAAAAATTTAAAAAATTTATCGGATGAGATGGAAAAAATAGAGTTGGTTTTAAAAACTGTAGAGGAAAATAGAGAGCATCTAGAAAAACAATCACTAAAAGCCCAGGAGTTTTTAACTTTAAAAAATGAAAAAGAAGTCCTAGAAAAATCAATTTTAATATATGAAAAAGAGAAAAAAACTTCAGAAAATATGGGTTCTGAAAAAGAAAAAGAAAAATTGATTGAAGAGATAAAGATTTTAGAAAACTCAATAAAAAAAAGTGACGATGATTTTGAAACTAATGAAAAATCGAGAGCAGATTTAGAAAAAAAGATAGAAGAAAATTCATATAAAAATAGTGATTTAAAATCTGCTATTGAGCTTTTAGAAAGAGAAAAAGCTAAAATAGAAGAAAGAGTTGAAAGTTACAAAAGAGAAAATGAAGAAAAAAAAGAGATCTCTTCAAAAATTCATGAAAGAATTAAAAATCAAAATGATTATTTCAATTCTTTAGAATCCGAAGAAGCAGCCATAAAAGAAAAATT
>JBOFFH010000092.1:0-1760 GCA_051648485.1 Fusobacteriaceae bacterium | reverse complement strand
AATTAAACTACAATAAAAATATTAGTAATGATGAAATTATAGAAAAATTTAAAAAGTACTGTGAAAATAATCCAATTCCTACAAAGACAGAGATTTACAAAATAAGTTCACTTCCTTCACCAGATTTGATAGGTAAAAGATTTGGAGGTTATGGAGAGTTTTTAAAATTAATTGGGTTTAAACCTCATTTAAACATCCGTAAAGACTTTAATGAACTTAGTGATGAAAATATACTAAAGATGCTAAAAGATGCTATTGAAAGAGGGGAGATAAAGAATAAAGAGGAACTAAATAACTCTGAAACTCTTCCCAACACCGAATATTATAGAAGGAGATTTAAAATTGGCTGGAGAGAACTTCTAAAATTGGTAGATAAAAATGATATAATTCTTAGAAAAAGCTATACAAAAGATGAACTATTAAATATATATGGGAATCTTTTAAAAAAATATAATACAAACAAAATATCTGCTGAATTATTTGAGAAAGAAACTGGAATTTCTAAAAATGATATAATAAAAAAATTTGGAAGCTGGAAAATTTTTTTGAGTCAGCATGGGATAGAATATCAATTTTCTAAAGCAAATGAAACAGATAAAGAGCTTATAGAAAATTATAAAATTTTGTCTGAAAAATTGGAGAAAAATATTCATGGAGCTAGCAGTGTAGATATTCAGAAAAATTTAAAACATAATTTTTCAATTTATTTATTTAGATTTGGAAGTATGAATAAATTAAGAAAATTATCTGGGTATATTCCAGCAGGAAGAGATAAGGGCTATACTGAAGCTGAGTTAATAAAATTAATAACAGAAGCTGTAGAGAAAAAAGGAGATTACTTAACTTTTTCAGATATAAAAAGAGATAAAAATTTACCTGGCTATAAATCTTTTAGAGGAAAATTAGGAGTAAAAAGTTTAAAAGAACTTTATCAAAAATTGGGAATAAAAATAAAAAATAAAGAAGAGTAGGTTTTTAAACATTTGTCAACCCCCCATCCTTTGGCACGCCCCACTCTTGGGGCTTGGGTAACTCACGCTAAACAAAAAAACATTATTTAAGGGGAAACTTCGTTTTTGAACTTGGTTTTCCTTTTTTTTTATTCGGTTTTTTTTATTTAATTTTTATTGAAAAAAAGTTAAAATTTGTTGAAAAATATAGGTTTTTTACTTGAATTCGGGTGCTAAATAAGGTATAATTAAGTAACAAAGAAGCAATAAAAAAACATACTATAGGAGGAGTTAAAATGAAAAAAGAAATGTTAGTGGAACTTAAAAAAAATTATAATGTAGGAGAAAAAGTTTGTTTCGGTAGTAAAAATTATACATGGATTGTAGAGAAAGGAGAAACTGGCTGGAATCTTAAAATCAGAGAACACGATGGCAGCGATTCAAATCTTGGGCATTTAGAAGGGCAATATGAAACAATCGATTTAGTAGCAAAAGCCATTCATGAAAAAATAACTTCTTATGATTTTATAAATTATAATGGAGGAATTAAAAAAGAATAAGGGGGGGAATCCCCCACCTTTCAAATTAAAAAAAAGTTAAAATTTGTTGAAAAATATAGGTTTTTTACTTGAATTCGGGTACTAAATAAGGTATAATTAAGTAACAAAGAAGCAATAAAAAAACATACTATAGGAGGAGTTAAAATGAAAAAAGAAATGTTAGTGGAACTTAAAAAAAATTATAATGTAGGAGAAAAAGTTTGTTTCAATAGTAAAAATTATACATGGATTGTAGAGAAAGGAGAAACTG
>JBOFFH010000091.1:0-1448 GCA_051648485.1 Fusobacteriaceae bacterium | reverse complement strand
TTGGGGTCCCGTCCATGCCCGTCAACCTAAGAATTATAAAAATTTTTTAAATAACTGCTAACGTTTAAGTTAATATTTAAGTTAAATGTTAGCAGAAAAGATTATATTTTTTTGTATGCTAAAAAATATAGGAAATAATTCCCTAAATTTTTGTAAGTATTTTGATAATTTTTTTTATGATGCTGTTTTTTCAATTTTAAGTAAGTCTAACTTTATTATTTTTAAAATATCTATTGGAATTTTTTTATTATTTTTACTTAATTTTAAACAAAATCGTTTAAAATTAAGTAATACTTTCTTAAAAAATTGTAAGAGATCAGTTTCAGTTTTAAATATTACTGAAGCTAATTTTGGTAAATATTGAAAAATAGAGCCAAATGATTTAATTTCACTAATCTCCTGATTTATCTCCTCTAAAATAATATTTTTAGCTGTAAAAACTATTGATGATGAAAGTAATAGAGCTATTAATCGCCCATAAAGAAAACATTTAAATCTTTCAATCTTTACTTTTTTTACTTCATTTATTTTAAAAATCGATTTCCAAATTTTAAACATTATCTCTATTTGCCATCTTAAAGTATACAAATCATGAATTTGAGTACTATCAAGAATTTTATCACTAACATTAGATATGTAAGCATTTACACTATTAAAATCCATCCGTCCTTGCTTAAATACCTGACATTTCTTTCTAATATTTTCTTTATGTGCAATCTCTCTTTTATTTTTATTTTCTTCTGTTAGTTTTGTTACAATTAAACGACTTCTAAATTCTTTTTTAGAACCAACATAAACATCTTTTAATTCAATAGTTTCTCCTTCTATCAAAGGTTTTGAAAGCTCCAAAATATCTAATTTTATATATCTGCTTGATTTTTTTATCCCGCCAGTTTTATATCTTTCAGGTTTTTTATTTTTTATATACAGTGCTGTATTACTTTTAACTTTGGAGATGAATGAAGCTCCACTTTTTTGTAATTTTTTTAGATAATCAATTTTAAGATACCCCAAGTCTGCTAGCTTTAAATCATTTTTTTTATTTTCTTTTTCCATAGACTCTAAATATGTAGCATCTGCTTTTGTTCCAGGAAAAATATCCATTTTCATGAATGATCCAGTTAATAGTTCATATTGAAGTTGGATTTTTATTGCAGAGGACGAACCAGAACCACCAGCTCCTGGAAACTTATCTGCATATTCTTTAGGTAAAGCAAATCCAGTAGAATCATTAATGATAACTCTTTCAAAATGTAAATTTAAAGTACTCTCCAAGTCTTTTAAAATGTTATTTTGAATATACATAATTTTATTGAAAATGGTCATCATGAAATCTACTGAAAAATTATTGAATCGTTTATCTATAGCTTGTTTAGAAACTTGTTTATCAAATATTGCATCATATCTAGAAGCTAGTTGAGATAGTGGAGTTTTACAAAGATCTTCTC
>JBOFFH010000090.1:0-18419 GCA_051648485.1 Fusobacteriaceae bacterium | reverse complement strand
TAACAGGATGGAGAATAGGATATACTATAGTTCCTGAAAAGATAAGAAATTTTTTTCTCAATGCAACTCTCTATAATGTCAGTTCTCCCATGGCGTTATCCCTCCAAGCTGCAAAAATAGCACTGGATAAATTTGCCTGTAGAAAGGAGATTTCTGAAATTTACAGAGAAAGAGCCTATTACCTCAGAGATAGACTTAATAGTTTAGGATTTCAAGTAGTGGAGCCAAAGGGAGCTTTTTATCTTTTTGTGGGGTATTCTCAAATTTCACAGAAAAATTCATTGGATTTTTGTTTGGAACTTCTGAAAGAAACTCGGGTAGCTGTAGTACCTGGTATAGCCTTTGGTTCTGAAAGATATTTTAGAATCGCCCTAACACAGGAACTCGATATTCTTAAAGAGGTAGTAGATAGATTAGAAACTTTTTTAAAAAAATAGATTTAGTAAAATCGAGATATCCAATTGGTGTCTCTTTTTTTCAATCCAAGAAAAAAAGAGACTCCTAAAAATCTCTCCAAACATTGCTCTCCCAATTGGTATGAAAGTAATTTTACGGAATATGTACTCCTATTCCTTTTTAAAGTATTTCGAACCATTCCTCTCTTGTTAGCTTAACACTACAACCTTTCACAGCTGATTCTAGCGGTAGTTCACAAAACTAAATTAAATAAAGTATTCCCTAATTATTCAATAATTTCAAGATAAAATTATTTCTACTCCAAAATATTTTAATTCATCCCAAAAATATGAGGTAGTATAAATATTATTTGTGAATTATATATTTCACAAATAAAAAACAAAGAGCTTTTTAAAAAAAATGAACAAAAGTTCAAAATATTTTGTTTATGATTGATAATCTTGATAAAACATGGTAGTATATACTATAAATATCAATATTAACAAGTAAAATCAAGTTAGAAAGAAGAGGTGAAAAAAAGTATGTTAAAAAAATTTCAGAGAAATACATTGGGATTTATAGTAGCTTTATGTTTTTTGGGTGGTATGGTAAATACCACAGCAATTGTTCTTTATGCAGATACTGTTTCACATTTTACAGGAAGAGCATTGAAAATTTTTATGGAACTTTCAAAATATCACACTGCAGGTCTTTTAAAAAGTATGGAAATAATGGTTTTGTTTTTATTGGGTAATGCCACATCAGGTTATATACTTGCTAATGAAAAAAGAGAACATAATAGAAATCTTATGTGTGGTACTATAATTGTAATTCTTGGAATTTCTCTTGTAGTTTTATACTATTTCTTTTTTAACAGAAGTTTCTTTTTGTTTATTCTTCCTATGCTTGTTGGAATACAAAATGGAATGCTTATAAAATATAAAGGAATAGCTGCTAAAACAACTCATATAACTGGAATTTTTACAGATATAGGTGTATATATAGGTAGATATCTAAGAGGAGATAAAAAAGAAATATGGAAAATTGAATTTTCTTTATTCACTATGCTAGGTTTTCTTTTTGGAGGATTCTTTGCTATTAAAATATATTCTATTTTAGAAGGTGACATATTTTACTTGATAGGATTTTTATATATTTTATTGGGAATAGTATTTTTGGACTCAAATAGAAAAAGGATAAAAGAAGAGAAAGGAGTACACCCAAATGAATAAATATGAAAAGGAATTAGAAAGTGGAAAATATAATAAAAAGTACTCGAATCAATCTTTTTGGAAAAAGATAAAATCAATTATAAAAATTGTAGGAGCTAAAGGAATTTATTCTGCTCTTTTACTTTATTATGTTTTGCAAAAAGATTCAGTTTCAAAAGCTGATAAAATGATTATAATAGGAGCACTGGGTTATTTTATATCTCTTATTGACATAATTCCAGACTTTATTCCTATCGTGGGTTATGGCGACGATATAACGGTTTTAGGATTAGCTGTACTCAAGATTGCTAAACACATAGATTCAGAAATAAAATCACAAGCTAAAGAAAAAATAAAATTGTGGTTCTCTCTTTCGGAGGCTGAAATAGATAAATTGGTTTAATTATGTAAAAAAATTAAAGGATTTTTTTATCTTTCAGCTAATATTCTTAAAGAGAAGTTAAAAAAAAGATTTTAGGAGGAAAGTATGGGAATTTTTTCTTGGATTGTTTTAGGAATAATAGCTGGAGCTTTAGGTAAATTCATTATGCCTGGAAAGGATGGAGGTGGATTTTTTAAAACTATGGCTTTGGGTATAGCTGGAGCTTTTCTAGGAGGTTTTGTAGGAAGTTTCTTGGGAATGGGTTCTGTTTCAGGAGTTAACTTCAGTTCTATTCTTACAGCTACGGTTGGTGCTATTGCTGTACTTTGGATAGGTAAAAAATTCTAATTTTTTATAATTACAAGTGAGTAAAAGGACAGTTCCAAATTTTGGAACTGTCCTTTTATCAAATTAATATTAAATAATATTGTTTTTTATAAGAATTTTAAGTTCAATTTCTTTCTCTTCTCTTATTTTTTGTTTATTCAAAAAGAAAAGATCATAAAACATTTTCCCTGAATAAAAACCAATTTCAAAAGGATTTTGAGAAATAATTGCATCTATATTTCCTTTCTTTAAAAAATAATTAACTTTATCATTAAAATCATTAGAAATAAGAGGAATATCAAGATTTAATTCTTTAAAGATTTCTGCTAAGTATTCACTTCTATAAATTGGAAAGACTCCATCAATTTGAAATTCTTTTAAGTTCTTTTCAACAATTTTTTCATATTCTAGTTTTGAAAGAGATTTTAAATTTGAAATAGGAAGAACTTTTATATTCTTATATTTTTTTATTTCTTCTAAAAACCCTTTTATTCTAGAAGAACTTAGTCCATATCCCTCATCAAAATTTAATATCAAAACATTTCCTTTTTTTCTCATAAATTTAGCTAAAAGTTCACCTGCAGCTTTTCCTAATTTATAGTAATTAGGCCCTACATGAAAAGCAGATGAATTGGGTTTAAGAAGCATATCAAAAGTTCCACATATTACTTTATTTATTTTACAATTTTCTAATATTTTTTCTGAAGGAATAATTCCTATACTTGAAAAAAGAATACCTTTAGGTTTATTCAACTTTATTTTTTTTAATATTTCCTCTATCTGCTTTTCGCTTCTTTTTTCAAAATTAAAGTCAGCATCTAAAATGTTTATATTAATTCTAAATTTTGAGTTTTTTTTATCTTCTTGAAACTTATTTAAACCTCTTATTATTTCTTCTGAATATTGATCAACTAAAGAATTAAAAATAAATGCCTCTATTACAATATCTGATTTTAAAGCTAAAGAAATAGCATTTGGATTTTCGATATATCCCATTTCTTTTGCTTTTTTTAATATTTCAACCCTTGTTTCTGAAAGTATTTTTCCATTATTTAATGCTCTTGAAACTGTAGCTGTCGATATATTTAAGGCTTTTGCTATATCTTTTTGTGTTATCATAGTTTTCTCCTAACATATTTCATATATATGATAATATTATATACGTATTTCTTTTTTTTACAAGAAATAAAATATTTTTAAATTTTAACAAAAAATGAGCATTAAAAGCTAAAAAAATGATCACCAAAACAATTGACTAAAAGATTAAAATAAAATAGAATACTAGAATGAAAGCGCTTACATCAAAAATGGAGGTTAATATGAACAAAGACAATTTGTCTAAATTATGGGTAAGTAAGGATTTAGATGCTACTATTGGAGTTTTTTTTGATGGTTTTTCAAAACTTATTGTTGCATTAGGAGTTATGATTGGAGTTATGAATTTTGATCAAAACTTTTTAAGTAGAATTATATTTCCAGGAATAGCCTCAAGCGTTGCTATTTTTAATTTATATTTTTGGTATCAAGGAGTAAGATTAAAGAAAAAAACTGGAAACTCAAATGTTACATCCCTTCCTTCAGGAATAATTGTAACAAAAATGTTTTTATGGCTTTATGTTATCATGATTCCTATTTATGAAAAAACTGGAGATGCAATTCTAACTTGGAAAGTTTCTCTTGTTGCAAATTTAATTTCAGGAATTGTTTTTGTAATTCTTGGGCCTTTTGGAAAACAAATTGATAAGTATATTCCTAAACCTGCTATGTTTGGAACTCTTTCTGGAATAGCAATATCATTTTTAGGGTTACCTGTTTTAATCAAACTTTTCAATTATGGGGTTTCTGGATACATTGTTCTTATACTTTTTATATTTCTTTATTTAGGAAATATAAAAACAAAGTTGCCACAAAGTCTTATTTTATTAATTTTTGCAACAGTTTTATCTTGGGGTAATGGATTTATGAAATTAGAAACACTTGTTTCTGGATTCGATCAAGTAGGATTTTACCTTCCTAAACTTCATTTTGATATATTTTCTGGAACAGGAGAAACTATTCAACAAATAATTCCTTCTGTAATTGCATTCTCTATTATGGATATTTTTACTACTCTTATGGGAATAGAGCAAGCTAAGTATGTTGGAAATGATTTTAATATAAATGAAACTTTAGTTGCAAGTGGAGCTTTAAATATTTTAGGTGCTTTTTTAGGGTGTCCTTTTTCTTGCGGAATATATTGGGGACATAATTCTTGGAATTCTTTAGGTTCTAGAACTGGTTATTCTTTGGCTTTGGCTTTTATTTATTTTATTGTAGGAGCTTTTTCTCTTACAGGAATTATAACAGGAATTATTCCTGTATTAGCTGTGGTGCCATTTCTCATGTTTATTGCTTTAAAATCTGTAGAGCAATCTTTTGAGGTAGTAGAAAGTAAATTTTACCCTGCTATGGTCATAGGTATAATTATTTCTGTAAATGATTTGTTAGTTTCAAAATCAGAAAAATTATTAAAAGGTTCTTTTGATTATTTAGGTCATTTTTATTTGGCAAAAGGTTCAATTTTTATAAGTTTATTATATTCAAGTATCACTTATTTTATTATAGAAGAAAAATATTTTCAAGTGGGAATAACTTCTTTTATTGGGTGTGGATTATCACTTGTAGGTCTTATTCATAGTAATAAATTGGGTATTTTTCTAAATTCAGGTTTTACAATAGGTTATTTTTTAATTGGATTAACTTTTATTTTTTATTCTATAAAAGAGAAAAGAAATCAAAAAGGAGAGTTTTAATATGAATTTTTTTAAAGGAAGAGGCCCTATATGGGCAAAAGGTGATGGAGATGCTTTGGTAGGTGTTTTCGCTGATGGATTTTCTAAAGTAATTGCTGCTACTGCTATTATGAGTTACACAATTAAAGTCCCTTCTGAAATTATTTACAAAAAAATACTTCCATCGATAGGTCTTACAATACTAGTTTTAAATCTTATTTTTACTGTCTATGCTAGATATCTTAATCAAAAAGAAAATAGAGATGATAATGTAGCATTGCCTACTGGATTACATGCTACTAGAGTCTTTACTTGGCTTTTTGCAATCATGCTTCCTGTTTATATTGGAACTGGAGATGGAGTTTTAGCTTGGAAAGTAGGAGTTATTGCTAATCTTATTTCTTCAATTATATTTATAATAACTGGATATGCTTCTGATTGGCTTCAAAAAACCATTCCTGGTCCTGCACTTTTTGGAACTCTTGCTGGTGGAGCTGTGGCTTTTTTAGGTGTTAACATTTTAAGTAAAATGTTTAATTCTCCTATTGTTGCCTTTGTTGCTTTATTTGCTTTATTTATTCCATACATGGCAAAATTTGAAACTAAAATACCAGGTCCTATTATTTCTATAGCTTTAGGAACTACAGCATCATGGATTATGGGTATCAATAATATTGAAGCTTTAAAGAAAAGTGCTGCTAATGCAAGTTTTCAATTTCCAGTTTTAACAACTGAAGTCTTTTCTTTAGATTATAAAGTTATTGTTCCTTACCTAGCTATTATACTTATATTTACTATTCATGGAGCAATAAATTCTTTAATGGGTATAAAGCAAGCACACCAAGTTAATGATAATGTGGATGCTAAAAATAGTATATTAATAATTGGAATTATCAATATTTTGAGTTGTTTTATAGGAAATCCTTTTCCTCTAGGTGTATTCTGGGGACATAATACTTGGAAAGAACTTAAAGCTGGTTCTGGATACTCTTTAGCTGTTGGAGCTATCTACGGAATCTTATGCTTCTCTGGACTTGTTGCAATTGTTAATGGTATTATTCCAGCTGAAGCTACTTTACCAATGCTTTTATTTATTGCACTTTCAAGTACAACACAAGTTTTTAATGTAACAAATGTTAAATATTATGGAGTTGTTACTCTTACAATTATTTTGTCTTTAATGGAAGTTATGTTGAGCAAAGTTATGGGAGCCGTTAAAGCTGTTTCTAAAATAGCTGGAATAAAAACTCCTGATATGGATATTCTTCTTAAATCTGGAGTAGACTCATTTGGATATTTCTATTTAGGAAACGGAGCCCTTTTTATAAGTATTATTTGGGGATCTTTAGTTATGTTTATTATTGATAGAGATTGGAATAAAGCTGCTTTTACAGGAGTTATTGGTGCTGCTTTCACATTCTTTGGAATGATTCATAATGCAAATCCTGGAATATTCATCAATTTACCTTTAACAATTTCTTACATGGTATTAGCAACTGTTCTTTTTTCTCTGAATTTTATTTCAAAGAAAAATTAATATAATTTAATTTAAAATCTATTTTAAGTATAAAGGAGTCATAAAATGAGTAATTTAGTAAAATTCAAATTCCCTGTCGAGGAAGTAAAAGTTTCAACAATGTTTCAAAATGAAGAAGAATTAAAAAGTTATACTTACAACACAATTCATTGCGACAAGATTCAACAAGCTTATGGACATCAAGTAAATTTTTCAACGATACCAAATGATAGACCATACCTTTACGCAATGTATGTAATGTCTATGGACGGAAAAATATGCTATGGAGATTCAGTTCATGGTCCATATATTGCCGCAGCTAACATGTTAGATAGAAGAGCTGGAGATGCAGATTTTTGGATGCTAAGTTTAACAAGAGCTTTAGCTGATGGAGTATTAAAAGGAGCTAACACTCTTATGAGAGAACCTCAGCATACTGCCCACGTTTTCGACCAAGCTTTAGTTGATGCTAGACTTGAAAAAGGATTATCAAGTGTTCCAACTCATGTATTAGTAAGTCTTAAAGGAAACGATATTCCTTTTGATCATAGAGTGTTCAATGAAGACGAAATTCCAGTAGTTATAATTACTTCTAAATCTGGTGCTGATTACATTAAAGAAAACGGTGGAAATAAAAACAAATATAAATTCTTTGGATTTGAAAATTCAGAAGAAGTTACGTTAGAAGCAATTAATGAAAATTCTTTCAAAAAAGATGAAATTCCAGTTGTTTTTGCAGGAGCTGGAGAAAAAATGGATAACAAGGCTATTATGAAAGCTTTAAGATTTGCTGGAATAAAAACCCTTACTATAGAATCTCCAGTATACACTCATGTTTTACTTATGGAAGAAATTCTAGATGAGATGTGGATCAATTATTCTATGGTTTATTCTGGTGGAGCTGGAAGAAGTTTAGGAGAAAATATGCCTGGCTTTACTCCTACTAACCATCCTCATGCTAAAATTCTTACTTTACAAACAACTTCTCCATCTTTCCTTTTTATTAGATATAAGATGGTACATGGATTAGTAGCTCCTATTATGGATATGAAATAATTCAAAAAAAGCAAGGCTATACCTATTAAATAGGTATAGCCTTGCTTTTTTACTTACTATATTTTTTCTAAAAATTTTTGTACACGTTCATTTTTATTTGTTTCAAAAATTTCTTTTGAACTTCCTTCTAATATTATCTTTCCATCATCCATAAAAATAACCTTATCTGAAATTTGCTTTACAAATTGCATCTCATGACTAACTATAATCATTGTCATTTTAGATTTTTTAAGTTCATTTATAACTTCTAAAACTTCTTTTACCATTTCAGGATCTAACGCCGAAGTTGGCTCATCAAAAAGAAGAATTTTTGGACTTCTGGCCAAAGCTCTTGCTATTGCTACTCTTTGTTTTTGTCCTCCTGACAGCTCAGAGGGATAAGAGTCTTTTTTCTCTTTCAATCCTACTCTTTCTAAAAGTTTCATTCCTATTTCTTCAGCTTTATTTTTTTCGATTTTATCTACAATAATAAGGGATTCCATTATATTTTCTAAAGCTGTTTTATGAGGAAAAAGATTAAAAGATTGAAATATCATTCCCATCTCTATTTTTTCTGAACTTGTAATTGACCCACCATCGTTTTTTTCAAGACCTACAATACATCTTAAAAGAGTGGACTTTCCACTTCCTGAAGGTCCTATTATTGAAACTGTCTCACCTTTTTCTATTTTAAGATTAACTTCCTTTAATACTTCATTACCAGCTAATATTTTTTTTAGATTCTCTATTTTTATAGCCATTATTCATCACCTTTTTTTCATATTTTCTAAACATTAATAAAATAATAGAAGATAATACAAGATAAACTCCACCAGCTAATAAGAATGGGGTTATCGTAAATTCACGACTAACAATTTCTTTGGAATTTCTTAAAATTTCAGCCATACCTATTACAGAGACTAAAGCAGTATCTTTTACAAGTGTAACAGCTTCACTAGATAGTGGTGGAATTGCAGTTCTTAAGGCTTGAGGCAAGATTATTCTATACATTGTTTGCCAATATCCCATGCCTAAAACTTTTGCTGCCTCATACTGTCCCTCGTCTATTCCTTGTATACTTCCTCTAAAAATTTCACAAAGATAAGCTGTATAATTTATAATAAAAGTTATACTAGCCCCTAGAAATGGTGACATTGTTATTCCAATTACAGGAAGTCCATAATATACAAAAAATAATTGTAGTAAAAGTGGAGTACCTCTAAAAATCCAACTATATGCAGAAATTGTTTTTCTTACTAAAAAGTATTTAGAATTTTTACCAAGAGCTAAAATTATTCCCAGAGGTAATGAAAAAATAACTGTTACTAAATATATTCCCAAGGTTATATTCAACCCTTTTAAAATATAAATAAGATTATTTAACATTTTTATCTCCTTTTCCAAACCATTTTTCATAAATTTTATTATATGTTCCATCTTTTTTCATTTCTATTATTTGTTTATTTATTTCTTCAGTTAATTCTTTATCCTCTTTTCTAAGACCAATGGCTATACTTTCTTTAGAAATAGGTTCTTCTAAAATTTTATAATTTTTACCTACTATATAGTATCTTCCAGTTATGTTATCCATTATTCCGGCTTGTATTCTTCCAGCCTCTATATCTAATAAAACTTCTACATTTGAGGAGTATTTTCTTATTTCTTCTAGTTTAGAATAAATTTGTGATTTTTCTAAAGCATAATAAGATGAACTACCTAACTGAACTCCTACCTTTTTTCCGGCAAGTTCAGAGATTTTTTCAATAGAAGAATCTTTTTTTGTTATAACTATTTGATTATCTGAAAAATATGGTCCTGTAAAATTCATCTGTTTTTTTCTTTCTTCTGTAATTGTTAAACCATTCCAAATAACATCTATTTTTTTGCTTCTTAATTCAAAAATAATACCATCCCAATCTGAAGTTTTAAATTTAACTTCTACACCCATTCTTTTAGCTACTTCTCTAGCAAGATCAATGTCGAATCCTACTATCTCGCCTTTTTCATTTTTAAATCCCATAGGTGCAAAAGTATCATCTAATCCAACTATAAAATTCATTTGTTTTTTTATTTTTTCAAGTGAATCGTCTTTTCCAAAAGTAATTATATTCATAGTACTCATTAATAATAAAAATACTGCTAATAATTTTTTCATGATACTAACTCCTTAATTTTAAATTATATTATAAAAAAGATAAAATAAAAAAGGCCACTTGAACACGTGAATTGTCCAAATGGCCTTAAACATATAGAAATATACGTTTAATAAGATATCCTTACCCATCATAGACACAAATTCAATCTTTATTAAAAGAGGAGTTTGTGCATATGAATACATTCATAACTCAAACTCTTATCTATGATGATGATGGTGATGGACTACTGTTAAAATCAGTTTTTTCTTACTAAACATCTTTATCTCCTTTTTTTTTAATTTTATTCAATATAATAGTATCTTTTTTATCTATAAATGTCAATAAATTTTATATTTTTTTTAAAATTGAAAGTAGAATAGAGTATTCATCATTAGTAAAATTTCTGCTTAAATGAGCATCTAATTTTTTTAAAATAGAAAATATTATTAATTTCATTTCCAAAGCTTTTTCTGTAGGATAAACAATATATACTCTTTTATCTTTTTCATCTTTAATTCGATAAATATAACCATCTTTTTCCAATTTTTTCAATGTTTTTGCACTATTTCCTTTATCTATATAATAAAGTTGTGTAAATTCATCTTGATTCAATTTACCTTTATTATAAAGTGTTGTAAGAAACATTATCTGATTTGGAACTATTTCTAAGCCTTCACAAGCTAACTCTTTAACTAAAAAAAGATGTGACTTTCTTGAAATAGTTTTCATAATTTTTCCAATTGTATCTTTTATTTCAAATGGACAATGTTTTGAGTTTATGTCCATTTTGTCTCCACAGATTCCGATACGATCTCTTCATTTTCTTGAAGTTTATTAAATTTTTTGAATTCTCTAAATACAAAATAGCTGGTAACAACTGCTGAGATAAAATCTGAAACAGGCTGTGCTATCCATACACCATCTAATTTTACAAATTTTACCAATATCAAAGTCACAGGAATTAAAATAAGAGCTTGTCTTGCTAAACTTAAAAACAAAGCTATCTTAGGCTTTGCTAGAGCTTGGAAAAGTTGTGAACCCATCATTCCTATTGCTATTGCAGGCATGCACCTAGTATAGACTCTAAGACCTTTTACAGCTACGCTCACTATATATGGATCACTATTAAAAGCTCTTACTACATAATCTGGAAAAAATTGTAATATTAGATATGGTATGATAATAAGTAAAACTCCAAAAATTGAAGACTTATACAAAGTTTCCTTTACTCTTTCATATTTTTTAGCTCCATAATTGTATCCAATTATTGGCTGAGAACCTTGTGCTATTCCAAACAGTGGCATAAGACAAAGCATTGAAATTCCATTTACTGTAGCCATAGCTCCTATTGCGTAATCTCCTCCGTAAGTTTTTAGTATGTTATTATTTAAAATTTGAATTATACAATTAACAAGTTGCATCACAAATGGAGGTAAACCTATAATTACTATAATTTTAGCAACATTAAAATTCCATACTAAATTTTCTTTTTTTAATTTCAAATTAGATTTTTTACTTTTATAATAAAAAACAGCCAAGCCAAATGTCAAAACTTGAGAAAGTACAGTTGCATAAGCAGCTCCTTCTATCCCCATATTCATAGTAAAAATAAAAATTGGATCTAAAACTATATTTAGTGCACAACTGACAATCATTATAAAAGCAGATATTTTAGGGCTTCCATCTGTTCTAATAGTATTTCCCAAAGCGTATCCTGCTATATTAAATGCTGCTCCCCAAAGAATTATATCCATATATTTTTTGGCATAAATTATACTTGCATTACTGGCACCAAAAGCTCTTAAAATCTCTTCACAAAATATTAATCCCACAACAGTAATGATAACTCCTACAACTCCTGAAACAACAATAGTACTCGCTATGATTTTTTCAGCATCATTTTTCTTTTTTTGTCCTAATTTTATAGAGATATTGGCAGCAGATCCTACCCCTATAAGCATTCCAAAAGCAAGAAGAATTGTAACAAATGGCATTGTAACTCCAATTCCAGTTATAGCAATAGCTCCTACCTCTGGAATATTTCCTATGTACATTCTGTCAACTACACTATAAAGTGCACTTACCAACATTCCAATAATTGCAGGTATTGAGTATTTTACAAGTAGCTTTATAATTGAATCATTTAGTAAATAACTTTCCTCTTTAATTTCATTATTTTTATTCATAATTCCTCCTAAACTTTAATATAGTTGTTAAGTACAACTATATTCATAAAAATAATTATATCAGAATTAGTTGTTAAATACAACTTTTTTTAAATTTACTCGATTAAATTTAGAAAAAAATAAAAAAAGAGGACTCATAATTAAATGAAAATCCTCTTTATTTTGGTATGATTTTTTTTTCACTAAAAATAATCACCTATATTCATTCTAAACCTTATGTATAAGCCTTTATCTAAATCTCCAGTTGGATCAAAATCTTTATCTTTAAATCCTACAAAGTTGTATCCAGCTGAAATCCATAAATTATTCTCAAATACGTGTCCTACTTCAAATCCCAATCCATAATCCACATTTTTTTTATTATCAAATAAAACTCCAAGATTAATTCCAGTTGTCCATTTTTCAAGAACATCATAATTTAAATTTCCTGTTATCAGATAACTGTAATAATTTTCAGATATTCCTTCGTAATTAGTTTTACTATTCTTAACTGCCAAAGTTAATGTTTTTTCAAAATCTAAATCATCTTGAAAATTATGAGAACTCCTAAAGATATGGGTCAATTGCTTATGATCATCATGAACGATATTTTTAGAATAATTTAATTCATATTTATTAAGTGAATGATACGAATTGTTTTTGGCATCTCTATGAGCAAAACCAACTAAAAATCGATTTTCTTTTTCATTACCAGATTCAAAATATCTATTTTTTAATATAAGATGGTTACTTTTATTAATTTTTTTACCGTAACTCATTTTATTTAAAAATGAAGATTCATCCTCAAATTCGAATTCAAACTCACCTCTTAAACGACCAATTTTTAAAGTTTCATAATCATAACCAAAAGTAAAATTTATCTCTTCTTTAGCTTTTTTTGTTAATGGTGAAACTTTTTCAAATGTTCCAAACAATTCTAAATTTTCTACCGGTTTAAAAGAACGTTTAACTCCATAAGCCATCTCAGGAAGAGGCAATGAATCTGTTTTTTTCTCTCGATACTCAGAATAAACTTCTGTTTCTAAAAAATTTGTTTTTATTCCAGCTATAGTTTGATTACTTTTTTCGTTTCCATCCAAATAATAAAAATCTCCTAGATTCGAAATTAATTCATGCCTTGTATAGAGGGATGTTTTTTCAAAAAGTGTATAGTCAGATCCAATAGCTAATCTACGACTCGCTTTATCCTCTAAGCCCTGTTCATGTTCTACAAAAAGTTTTAATTTATTATTATCTAACCCTTGCCAAGTAAGACGATTTCCTAAACTGTAATTTTTTTCAGTTTTTACATCAGTATCTTTAAAATATTGATGAACTCCTATTTCATATTTTAAATTTTTAAACCATTCACTTTCATAACCTAGATAACTATCAATTTTTATTTCAGAAGTTTGATTATCGTTTTCTCTTTCTTGTGCCGTTGAAGTCAAGCTTAATTTTCCTGCTGTTTCTAAACTATATTCAGTTTTTAATTTAGCTCTATGAATTCCACTTTCAACATTCGAATCTTCATTTTTATATTTTAAATTTGATTTTTCATATATTAATTCTGTTTTTATCTTATTTTTTTCATATTTTGTTGCCAGAGATATAGCATCTCCTTTTTCATCCAACTCATCTTTTGTAAAAGAATGTTCAGCAACAAATGAAAAATTTTCACTTTCATATATTCCATGGATATTATTAATTTCTTTGTTTTCAGTTGCTCTTGTATCTTTGAAATGAGATGTTCCAAGCAATATATTTTCAGTTAGCTTGTAACTAGCTTCACCTCCATAAACAATACTTTTTTCTCCATCTGAACTTTCAATTTCATAACTAATTTTGATTGTTATTGGATTAAATTCTAAATCTGTACTTGGTAATGGTTCTGAAAAATATAGTCTTCCAAAATCATATTCAAGAGTATAATCTTCTCCTAAAATCAATTTTTTTTGTAAAAGTTCAATACCAGTAATTCTATCATTTACAACAACAGTCACTGTTTCACTTCCAGGAATTATATCTTTTTTACTTAATTTGTATGGACCAGAAACTCCATCTCCTTTTAACTCTTCGCTATATTTTAGATTTGCTGTTTCAGCTAAAAAACCTGTTACAAGAAAATTGTCATCTTCATATTTTAAGATTCCACCAGTTAAAGTTCTATTAAATTTTCCTAGTTTTAAACGTTGATCTAAAAGTTCTCCTGTTTTATAGTCTCCGTATAACAAATATGATCTGTTTCTATCAAATCTTAAGTATAGATTTTCTTTTGATTTTCCAACATAGCCTTTTGTAGAATTATCTCCAAAAATTGGATAATAATCCTCAGGATCTTTGTATGAGAAAAATTTATCTTCATCATCTTTGTGTGTATCATAAGTTAGAGTTAAATATCCTAAATCACTTATATTACCTTCTCCATAAACTGCTCCTCTGTAAAAAAAACTATTTTTATAAGAATCAATTTCTTTTTCAAAAAAGAAATTGACATCTCTATTTTTATTGAAATTATACCTACCTTCAAGTATTCCATTTAGAAAGAAATCTGATTTATCTCCTTCAATATCTAACTCTATTTGACTTTTTTTCCCCTCGGCTTCAATTTTAAAAAGAACTTTATTTTTACCTGGATTTGGTTTATATTTAATTTCACCATATCCATTTATATTTGTTACTAAATCTATTGAACTTTCACTCACTCCTTCATTAGTTACAAATCGACCTTTACTTGCTTCAATATTTACTGACAAACTATGGTCTATTAAGCTGTTGTACTCATCAACACCTTTTATTATAATATTTTTCAAGCTAGTATTCTCATTGCTGTCAGTCATTTCTAAAATTACTTTTTTATATTTTCCTCTCACAAAAACTTCAATTTCTTTTTTAAATCTTTCAATACCAGATGTATCATGGTAAGACACTTTAAGCTTTGTTTTTCCTTGTTCTAACTTTATTGATGTATATTCTAAAAAAAACAAATTATTTGCTGATGATTTTGCTGTTAAAGAGATTTTGCTAGGAGAAATTTCTTTATTGTTTGCAAATAGTTTCAAAGTACCTTCACCAGGTCCTTTTATCTGAAAACTCATATACTCCGGAACAATATCTCCATTTTTTACATTGACAATGTCTATAGAATTATCAAACTCTTTAATACTTGCCTCCAAATTATAGTCAGGTATTAAATTCCATTCTTCTATTAAAGTTTTCTCCTTCTTAAATTCTTTTACTTTTGTTTCAATATCTCCATACAAAACACTATTTCTAATTCCATCAATATCTAACTCTTTTCCACTATTAATAACTCCTTTTTCATTTGATAATTCTACTTTTGAAGAACTTTTTTTAGCATCTAAAAATTTACCGTCTATGACTCTATCAAGTTCGTAATTATCCTCAGCTAATTTTTCATATCTTTTTTTGATAATTTTTTCAATAAATTCTAAATCCCTTGTTCCATCTAAAGTTAAAGCAAAATCACTTCTATCTAATTGAGCTTTTTTTAAATCTACAAATCTAGAATCACCATTTTCACTGTGAAGATTTGAATTTTTTTTAGTTTTTAATCCTAAAGGTAATGTATGTTCATATATTTTTGTAATATGTGTAACAGCTTCAACACCATAGATACTATATTTTCCATATCTATCAGTTATTGCAAAGTCTCCGTTTTCTAAAAATACTTTTACACCTGAAACTGGGATATCTAATTTTTCTTTATAAAGTCCATCGTTATCTTTATCAAAATAAATACGTCCAAAAATAATTCCTTTATCATAAAAATTATCTTTATCTATTTTAACTTCAGCTGTTGCCATATTTGAGCTAAAATTTTGACCAAAAATAGTTTTACCCACAGCAATAACTCTATTTATATTTTTACCATCTTTGGCATTCATATTTACTCTTGCTAAATAGCTTATTTTTTCTGTTTCAACACTTCTTTGACTATTTTGAACGTTTAAAGCTATATTGACACGGTTTGCGTTTTCATCTGAAACCTCTTTTAAAATAAGTCCATTTGAAACTTTTACACTTTCTTTTAAAAAACTCATACCCTTGGGAAGAAAATCTGAAAATACAATTTCACTGAATTTTTCATCGATACTATTTTTTATAATAACCTCGTATTTTACAAGGTCTCCAATAGATGCTGTTTTTGATTTTGATATCTTTTCTATCATTATTTTTTTATCTTTTTTATAAATGATTTTATTAATTATCTCACCATGTTTGTTACCATTGTTATTAACTTCTAGTGAAATTTCACCTTTTTCATTATCACCTAAATATTCTGGATTTTTAATATCTAACTCTATTTTTTTTATTCCCTGTAAAATTAAATTTTCACTGTAATATTTTTTTGTTTTTTCATCATATTCTAATTTTATAGATTTATCATCAAATTTTAAATAAACATCATAAAATTTTACGTTGTTTCCTAAATCAGCAGTAAAATATATTTCTTCTTTTAAAATATTTTTAATATCTAATTCACCAATAATTTTTAAGCTTTTATCTTTGCTCAATTCCTGCTCATAAATGTTATCTTCATGTTCAGTTAATTTTAAATGATTATCGATGTACAAAGTGTTTTGCACAGAACCTAAAATCATATTGTCTTTTTCAGATAATAAATCTATAGAAAATAATGAACTTTTTAAATTCATTGTATTTTTAAGTTGAGATGCTGCAAAAAATATCAAATAACTTCTGTTGTTTTTAAAAATCATACTGACACTTTCTGAATTATTTTCTGGATTATTTTGAAGTTCAATTTTTTCTCCAGTTACAAGATCAAATACTACAAATTTAGCATCCTCTGCATAAACTTTATTTGAGTAATTGCTTCTGAAAAAAAATCTTTCATCAGCAGTATTTTTCATTTTTAAAATAGCATGTAGATATACCAAACCATCCTCCCCTAAGTTTTGTTCTGGCTTATTTTCTTCATGCTCTCCAAAATCTATCATTTTGTACATCACCATTGTTGTTACTGAATTACTAAAAAAATTATCGCTTCCATTAACAGTATAGGTGGCTGTATTATTTACAGATATCTCACTTGCAAAAATATTTAGACAATAAAAAAAAAGGACTGATATTATAACTAGAATTTTATTTCTCATTATAATACCCCCCTTTTAATTTTTTTTATTTTGTTAATTTAAAGTTAGCTTTGATTAGATTCAGTTGAAGCAGTAGAATTTATTTTTACATTAAATTCTAATTGTAAAGTACTTCCTGCGTCTAAAGTATCAATATCAACAACTAAATCTCCTCTTGTTCCACTCAGTGGTAAATTTTTGATTGATCCAGATTGTGTTGTAGTACCTACTGAATTGTAAACTTTATATGTTGGCTGCTCGTAAGTAACGTTATTTACAAGTCCATATATAATTGTTGTATAAAAAGGAATACTATCTTTCAGTTGTATTATATTAGCATTATCAGTTCCATTGTTTCTAACATCTATTCTATATTGAATTATGTCTCCTGGGTTAGCATTTTGAAGAGTAGTTTTCCAATTATCATTAGCTCTACCTCTTATTTTTTGGAATTTTGATATTATTAATTTTTCAGCTAATATTTTTGTATCATCATATGCTGAAGTAATTGTAGGTGTTGTAGAATATGTACCTTGAGTTAAATTTGGAGTAATTGTAGTTTTATTTATTGCTCCTGCTGGTGCTCCTAACGGTGCAAAAACTCTAGCAAAAATAGTAACTTCTTCTGATGGTTTTAATCCACCAACTGTAGCAAAATCAACAAATGGAACATCTATTCCAGTTTCAAAGATTCCATTTTTATTACTATCAATAAATATCTCAGTTTTCCATTGTGATAAACTCTCTTTTGTTCCTAGAACAAGGCTACTTGCTTTTCCATCTCCCTCTAGTACGTTACCGTTATTTCTAACTTTATGTGTATAAACTATGTTTCCACCAGCATAAGTTTCTCCAACTAAATTTGGTATTATTTGTACACTTCTTACTGGATTGATTGCAAGTGAATCATATTTTATATCTCTAGAACCAGTAGTTGTAGATGTAGCTCTAAAATATAAAGGTACAACCATAGCTGTTGCATTAGGAGATACTGTTACTTCAGCATCAATTCTTTGACTTCTATTAGGCTCAATTTGAGCTGTTTTTGTAACCTCAGCTCCTCCACCTTGCTTGAATCTAACAACTACACCAGCTGGCAAAGTCATATCAGAAAAGTCAGGTTTTGTACTTACTTCAAGTAAGTATTGTTCTTGAACATACTTATTTGTATTGTTTATATGTAATACAAAATTAGCAATAGAACCTGGATTTACAGTTTCTTGAGTTACTGGATTTCTTTCTGGTCCTAATCCAATTCCAGGTGCAGCATTTGGATTTTCAGCTATAGACTCTCTATTTGTGATGTCTACTGTTGCTATTTTAATTGTTCCAAGAGTATCATTTGCTCTTACTGTATAATCAGG